>JBFFMG010000138.1:0-8944 GCA_041554215.1 Labilibaculum sp. | reverse complement strand
TCTCCCATTGCTTTCACTTCGCTTGGAAGTCCAGGGCCGGGAGAGAAAATTAGTTTGTCGCACTTTTTTATTTGTTCCCAGTCAATTTGATCATTACGCATAACAGTTACTTGTTCGCAAAACTGCTCAACAATATGAACCAAATTGTAGGTAAAAGAGTCGTAATTATCTATGATTACTATTCTCATTCAAGCTTTTTTATTTTAACTTTGACTTCGCAAAATAAGTGATTTTTTTACAAACACTAAGATTTTAAAAATGAAAAAAACTATTAATTCAGAAAGGGCGCCAAAAGCAATCGGACCATACAGCCAAGCTGTCGAAGCGAACGGTACTCTTTACATTTCAGGACAGCTGCCTGTTGATGTAACTACAGGGAAATTTGTTGAAGGTGGTGTTAAAGAACAAACCGAACAGGTAATGAAGAATATCGGTTACATTTTAGAAGCTGCAGGATACACCTACAAAGATGTTGTTAAATCGACATGCTTATTGAGCGATATTTCTGGTTTTGCTGAAATGAATGCCGTTTATGGTGAATATTATAAGGAGGAATGCCCTGCACGTGCTGCTTTTGCGGTAAAAGATCTTCCTTTGGGAGCATTAGTCGAAATAGAGACCATTGCAGTGAAATAAATTCATTGTAATTTAAGATAATAAAGGCTGCTAATTTTCGAATTAGCAGCCTTTTGTGTGCTTTATTTTGATTCAAGTGCGACGGATAAGGTAATTGATTCTGCAATTTTTCCAATTTTCTCATGGAAGAAGTCTCTTTCGAATGATTGATACCATTAGAGAGGAAAGCATCATTGAATTTTTATCTGGATCACCTGCTGTATCCAAAAAGTTTTCGAGATTGTAGAAGGTCATGGTTTGTTACCTATCATTCTTACTATAGTTTTTGATCATGGGTTGATTGAGTTTTTTGGAGCTTGATAAGTATAAGAGTACTTTCTTTTTCATTGGGTATTTTTTGTTCGTGTTTGAAATTATGGACGAATGTAAGTTTAGTGCATGTAAATTAGAAGGTTCGTGGTTTTTTATTGATTAAACATCAATTCAAATTGAGGAACTGACATTTACTTAGAAAATTAAAAGTTTTTACAGAACTTTTAATGAACCTGATAATCGCACGTGTGTGAACAGTATGTGTTCAAATATTACTGTTTAAAAGACTTTCTTTCATGCTTATTACTACATCAGTAGGGAGCTATTTAAAATAGGTATTAATAGTATTGATGTGTTCTAAAATAGCCTTAAAAATCCTCAATCTAAAACATAAATTCTGAATTTTGTATGACTAAAGGTCGAAGGTCAAACAATACAGGTAACACGAGGAGGATAATATGGATGTTTTTAAACCAGTCTATACAGAGCAAAACGATTGTCAGGATTGTTACAAATGCATAAGAGAGTGCAAGTTAAAAGCAATAAAAGTCGTTAATAATTCTGCTCAGATTCTCGATAATGATTGTATTTACTGCGGAACATGTACATTAATTTGTCCGGTGAATGCGAAGAAGGTTCGTGATGATGTGAGGAAGGTAAAGAGTTTGTTAAAGCGCAAAGAAAGAGTCATTGTTTCTTTGGCGCCCTCATTTGTTACTGAATTTCCAAATCTTTCCGACGAACAAATGGTTTCGGCACTAAATGCATTGGGATTTACTCATGTTTCTGAAACAGCTTTAGGAGCACTGGAGGTTTCACAAAAGGTATCTGAATTTATTGAAAATCAAAATAAAGGAATATATATATCTTCAGCCTGTCCGTCGGTTGTTGAAATGATTTGCAAGCATTATCCGCAATATAAAACTTATATTACCCCATTTTTGTCGCCACTTTTAACACATTCTAAATTTCTCAAAAAAACGTATGGTAATGATACACCTGTTGTTTTTATTGGCCCCTGCATAGCTAAAAAATCGGAGAGTGATGAATTTCCGGAATTGTTAGATGCTGCGATTACCTTTTCTGATTTAAAAAGATGGTTCGAAGAAGAAAATATAGATCCTTATTTATTTGCCGAGGAAGGGCAAACGGATATTTTTGTGCCAGGAAAAGCGGGGAGAGGAATATTATATCCTATTGATGGAGGAATGATTATGGGGGTGAAAAACAACACCACGGCAACTGATGCTGTTTTTATGACTTTTTCTGGCATTAATAATATTCAATCGGTTCTTAAAGATTTGGATAAATACAAAAAATCGGATGTGATGTTTTTGGAACTTTTGGCATGCGATGGCGGATGTGTTAACGGTCCAGGAACCAGTAAATCATATTCAACTGCACTAAAGCGTTTAGAGGTTATTAATAAGGTTGGTAAAGAAAAGGGATATGAGTTGAATACTGATTTTTCTATTGAAAGAAATTTTGATTCAATTCTTCCGATAGAGAGAATTGAACATTCGGAAAATAGCATAAAAGAAGCGCTTACTATGGTTGGTAAGTATTCCGAAAAGGATGAAATTAATTGCGGAGGTTGTGGTTATAATAGTTGCAGAGAGTTTTCTGGGGCTCTTCTTGAAGATCGATCGGAACCAAACATGTGTGTATCCTACATGAGAAAAATAGCACACGATAAGTCTTCAGCACTTTTACGAAAAATTCCATCGGGAGTAGTTATCGTTAATGATCAATTGAAAATAATTGAGGCGAATTCTAGTTTTGCCAGAATGATGGGAAGAGAAATCGAACAATTGTACGAAACGGTTCCTGGTTTGGTGGATGCTGATTTGCACAAAATAGCCCCGTTTCACAAGCTTTTTTCTTCTGCAATTTCAACGGGTGTTGAAAATTTGGAAAGAGATATTCGTTTTGGAAACAAGATGTTTCACATTACACTTTTTAGCATTCATAAAAACAAAATAGTTGGAGCAATACTTCGCGATATGTCACAACCCTTCATTCAGCGCGAAGAAGTTATTTCAAGAGCTAAGTCTGTAAATCAGAAAAATCTGGAAACAGTACAAAAGATAGCTTATTTATTGGGGGAAAATGCTTCGGAAACAGAGGAGATGCTCAATTCCATTGTCGAATTTTACACCCTTTCACAGGATTAATAGTTGCTTATGTCATCTAATTTTTACATAGAGGTAGAATGTCAGCAAAAGAATTTTGAAGGTCAGTCCATTTGTGGTGATGTGTTTATGTCGCGAAAAATAAAGGAGGAGGGACGCACGATTCTTGTTTTATCGGATGGTTTGGGAAGTGGGGTGAAGGCTAATGTACTTGGAACTCTTACTGCATCAATGATTCTGAATTACATGAAGGTGAATAAGGATATTCGAAAGGCTGCCGAGGTAATTATGAAAACGCTCCCGATTTGCAGCAAGCGAAAAGCTAGTTATTCTACGTTTACGATTGTTGAAATTGAGTGCGATGGAGAAACACGTATAATTCGGTATGATAGTCCTGATTGTCTGATTTTACGTGGACTAGAGACTTTTGTTCCCGAATGTGAGGAGTTAAATCTGACAGGTGATCAAAACAAAGGAAAAGTACTTTATTCCTATCGGTTTAAAGCTCAAAAAGAAGATCGAATTGTATTTTGTTCCGATGGAGTTACTAATTCGGGAATGGGAAGTAGTCGTTTGCCTTTTGGCTGGGGGTTGGATAATTTGGATTCGTATGTAAAAGGTTTGATTCGCAGACAACCCTATTTATCTGCCCGACAATTGGGTGTTTCTGTTGTTGATAGGGCGTGTGCAAATTATGGAAATAAACCAAAAGATGATACTTCGTGCGGAGTGCTCTATTTTCGGGAACCTCGAAACTTATTAATTTGTACTGGTCCACCCTATGAAAAGTCGAAGGATGCTCAATTGGCAAAACAAGTATCGGAATTTAGAGGTAAGAAAATAGTTTGCGGAGGAACCACTGCAGGAATCATCTCGCGTGAATTTCAAGCTCCTATTGATGTTGAGTTAACAATTACAGATTCTGAATTGCCACCAATTTCTCATATTAAGGGGATTGATTTGGTTACCGAAGGTATTTTAACTTTGGGTAAAGTATACAGATTATTAAAGAATTATAAGCAGGATTCGTCATTAAGACATGGACCCGCTGATCTGTTGGTTCGAGTTCTTTTGGAAAGTGATAAAATCTTTATTGTAAATGGAACAAAGATAAATGTAGCTCATCAAGATCCGAACTTACCTGTAGAATTGGAGATCCGAAGAACCGTTGTAAAGAATATTGTTACACTACTCGAGGAAAAGTTTTTAAAAGAAGTAGATCTTAGCTATATTTAAAATGAAAAGTAACCCAAATTTAACATGGGGTATTGTTAATTGAATTTCCATTTGGTGGGTAGTCTTGTTGGTGAATTGGAATAATTTAATAATCCTCATGAAACAGATCATAAAGACAATAACTAAATGGCCGAAAAAATCGAAATTACCATTTGCTTGGGAAGCTCCTGTTTCTCAAGAGGTAACGGGAAAGCTCTAAAAGTAATTAATACCTTTCTGGAAGAAAATAAATTAAAAGATAAAGTGTTCTTTCATGGAGAATTGTGCACAGGAAATTGTGCCAAAGGACCAATTTTAAAAGTAGGAGATGAGCTTTACGAGGAAGTTGATCCGGACAGTGTAGTTGAAATATTAAATGGAGTTTTTGGACTCGTTTAATTGAGTCGGTTTATCAATCCTAAAAAATCTCAATATGCCTTTAATTGTAACCAATAAGGATAAGTGTAACCTTAGTTATACCTGTATTCGTGTATGTCCAGCCAAAGCAATTAAAATTGAAAATGATTTTGCCAATATTATAAAAAGTAGGTGTATTGGTTGTGGCAATTGTGTTTCGGTTTGTGCTCAAAATGCAATAGAATACCGTAGTTCAGAAGAATTGGTGAAGCAGTTATTGGCAGATAATGAGCCTGTAGTGGCAATTTGTGATCCTAGTATATCTGGGGAATTTGACGACATTCTGGATTTCAGGAATTTTGTTGGTATGATTAGAGCATTGGGCTTTGATTACGTTGTTGAAGCTGCTTTTGGTGCCGATTTGGTGGCCTACCAATACAAGAACCTGTTTAAGAACTTTCATGGTAAATATTATATCTCTACAAAATGTCCGGCTCTGGTTAATAATATTGAGAATTTTCATCCTGGATTGGTTGATAATTTAGCACCAATTGTTCCTCCCGGAGTTGCCATGGCAAAAGTGGTACGTAAAAAATATGGCAAAAATGTAAAAATAGTTTCTTTATCGCCTTGCGTTGCCAGCAAGGATGATGTAAAAGCTTTTAATGGTACTGATGGGAATATTCATGCAGTATTGAGCTTTGTAGAATTAAGAAAATTATTTACTGAGTATGGAATTTCTGAAAATTCGGTTGAATTTTCAGAGTTTGATCCGCCATTTGCTCGTTTGGGAGGTTTATTTCCAATAAGTCATGGCTTATTTCAGGCTGCTGATATTGATATATCCATGTTAAATGGAGCTATTATTAGTACCGAGGGAAGAAATAACTTTTTGAGATCGATCAATGAGTTTAAAACACAACACGATCTCAATCAACACTTGGATTTATTTTATTGTGAAGGTTGTATTATGGGGCCTGGAACCTCGCCGGGAGGGCGTAAGTTTTCTCGAAGATCGCAAGTAATTCGTTATGTGCGTAAAAGATTAAACACTTTTGATAAAGTAAAATGGCAGAAAGAAATTGATGAGTTTAGTACTCTTAATTTAAGTAGAGGATTTAAAGCAAAGGGAAGACAGTTGCCTGTTCCAACAGAAGATGAAATAATGGATGTTCTGGTTAAAATGGGAAAAGGGAAAATTGAAGATCAATTAGGATGTGGTTCCTGTGGTTATGAGTCATGTAGGGAATTTGCCATTGCAAAATGTCAGGGGCTGGCCAATTATGAGATGTGTTCTTCGTTTACAATTAGAAATATGAACAGCTACATAAAGGAGCTGGGAACTATAAATACTAAATTAACTCAAACAAAAGCAGCCTTAAAGGAATCGGAGAGAATAGCCAACGAAGAAAGAGTTATAGCACAAGAGGCTTCGGAAACTGTTTCGGCCATGTTGCAGAAGCTTCCATCGGGAGTAGTCATTGTTGATGAGAAGTTGAAGGTTATTGAAGCGAATAAAACTTTCGTTGATTTGCTTGGCGAAGAAACTAGAATGCTAAATGAGATTATTCCTGGCTTGGTGGATGCTGACTTAACCAAATTAATAAGTTTTCACAAATTCTTTTCCTCTGTTATTTTGAATGGGGAGGATATTTTAAATAAGGATGTTCATTTTGGAAATCGATTGTTTAATGTATCAGTATTTACGATAAAGAAAAATAAAATTGTTGGAGGTATTATTCGCGATTTATACGCACCAGAGGTGAGGCGAGAGGAAGTAATTGGCAGAGCCAGAGCTGTTATAAAAGAGAATCTTCAAACTGTTCAGCAAATTGCCTTTTTATTAGGTGAGAGTGCTTCCAAAACGGAAAAACTGCTTAGTTCTATCATTAAATCCCACGCTTCGGGGGAAGAGGGGAAAAGCGAATAATGGATCAGAAATTTCATATAGATATCGACTGTCAACAGATCTTTCATCATGGAGAAATGATTTGTGGTGATGTATTTCTTTCGAAGAGAATTAAGGAGGAGAATAGAACAATTGCCGTGTTAAGTGACGGTATGGGCAGTGGAGTTAAGGCAAATGTGTTGGCAACTTTAACCGCATCTATGGCAATGAATTTTACCGCTGAGCATAAAGATGTAAAGACCATCGCAGAAATAATTATGAACACACTTCCCGTTTGCAGTGTTCGAAAAGTAAGCTACTCAACTTTTACAATTATTGATATTGAATTTGATGGTACAACGCGTATCATTGAGTTTGATAATCCTTTGTGCGTGGTTATGCGTGGTTCGGAGGTATTTGATCCGGGATGGAGAACTATTTTACTGGATAGTGAAGAAAATCAGGGTAAAGAGCTTCGCACCTGTGAATTTACTGCTCGAAAGGAGGATCGCATACTGTTTTGGTCGGATGGAATTATGCAGTCGGGAATGGGAAGTAGAGAGTTGCCATTTGGTTGGGGACACGAAAGTGCCTTGAATTTTGTCACCAATATTGTGAGATCTACGCCATACATCTCTGCTCGAAATTTAGGACAGCAATTGGTGAAGAAAGCAGCTCGAAACGATCAGGATGAGCTTAAAGATGACACAAGTGCAGGTGTGATTTATTACCGGGAACCACGTAAACTTTTAATTTGCACAGGACCTCCTTTCGAAAAGGATAAGGATGCTGAGCTAGCCATGAGGGTTTATCATTTTAAGGGAAAAAAGATTATTTGTGGAGGAACAACAGCTGAAATTTTGGGGCGTGAATTAAATTTGAAATTTGCAGCAGGTATGAAAATTACCGACCCTGAACTTCCGCCAGCCTCCTATATGGAAAGCATTAATTTGGTTACCGAAGGTATTTTAACAATTGGTAAAGTGGCAAGAATCCTAGGAGATTACAATAGTGATTATAATCTGGGCGATGGTCCTGCCGATCAGATTGTTCATTATCTATTACAGAGTGATAAAATCTCTATAATTTCGGGAACAAGGATTAATTTTGCTCATCAGGATCCAAGTTTACCTATAGAATTGGAAATTAGAAGAACAGTTGTGAAAAGAATTGTTACCCTTCTTGAAGAAAAATTTTTAAAGGATGTTAGTCTCACATTTATTTAGTAGATGTGAGTTTTTATTAAATGTAAGTTGAAAGTAAATCTAATAGCTTTTGACTTGATATCGGTTTTGAGATATAATCATCACAACCCGCATCTAAACTCTTTACTCGGTCTTCCGACATGGCATATGCTGTTTGAGAAATTACAGGAATCATAGGGTTTAGTTTCTTTATAATTTTAGTAGCTTCAAAACCATTCATTTTTGGCATTTGAATGTCCATTAGTATAAGGTCAACATTGTTATTATTGAACACATCAATTGCTTCTTGTCCATTTTTAGCCCAAAGAACTTTAGCCCCGGTTTTTCCAATTACTTCCTCTAAGTATAGGAAATTGGATTCAACATCTTCTGCAACAAGAATGATTTTCGAGGTCCAATTGCGTTCTTTTTGATTCATAGGGTATGCTTTGGTGTAATTAATTGCCTTTTTACCAATATCAAATTTATATAAAATTATTAGCATTTAAAAGAGATGGCTTTATAGATTCATTTATTAACGAGAATTTGTACATTTCATTTTTACTTTTCGGATATCTGTTAAATATTTAGTGGATTTATAAGTAAATTAGCGAGGTACAGCTTAGCTTATTTCGTTAGGGGAAATGAATTGTTTTACGGTAATAGGTTGACATTCGTTGCTTAATTGTTATTTTTGATAATCATTTATTGAAAAATACCTGCATGATTTTTAAACTCATCCGCTACGGGCTAATTATTAGCTTAACTTTTTTTTGGTTTTTCACAAAAGCGCAAATCTCTTCAGGAGGTGCTCCATTATTTAAAACTGGAAAAGTAAAATCAGAATTATCAACCATTTATTTGCCACGATTTGAGAAAGCATCAATGATTGAAGGTTATGAGCAAGCAAAAGGGAAGAGTTTTCTTAAGCATGCCAAATATGCTTATCAATACAATGTATCCTACAATTCACAGAATTCTGGTAAATGGCAAATTATAAATGATGGAAGAAGAGTATGGCGCATATCAATTTCATCGCCAGGAGCTTATTCTTTGGGATTAATTTTCACAAAGTTTAGAATACCAATAGGAAGTCAATTGTTTGTGTATAATAGTCAAACGGAAAGAATACTAGGAGGTTATAATGAGAAAAACAATAAAAATGAAGGTTTACACCCTGGCTTTAGTACTAATATTTGTGCTGGGACAAGTTTTTACAGCAGCAAGTACAGTGGTTAAAGCAGAAGAAGGTGATTTTGAGGTTTCAGTTCAGGTACAAG
>JBFFMG010000137.1:0-8964 GCA_041554215.1 Labilibaculum sp. | reverse complement strand
CATCAATTTTGCCTCTTTGTATTGATATATTGTAAGAATGGTTAGCGCAACACTAATTAGGAGAATGGATATGAAAAAAAATATCTCAGAATTTGATTCATCTCTGTATGCACTGTACAGATTTAGTGAATTAGAAATGATTAAAATGGGAATAATAATCACAGGTACTGAAAAACTAAAGAAATCCTTTTGAAAACTAAGCTTAGTATAAGAGAAAAAAATATGACCATTATTTGAAAATCTGGCTTTTAAAACCTGATGATTAGTTGTATTCATGGATTTATTATTGTGAAATGTAAGTAGTTTTACTTATGTTCATGTTAAGGTACGAAAAATTTTACAATAATGTTTTGATTGTTTTCGGTTTTGATTTGTGCTAAAGTGATATTTTCTTCGAAAGGGATATGTGTGATTTGTGCAATTGATTATTTGAAAATCCGCAAAAAGGCTTACTTTTACTAGGAAGTAATTGAAAATAGTATTCTATAATAATATCGAAATGAAAGACGGAACAAAAAGATCAGATATTCATCCCGGACTAGAGGTCAGAATTGTACTAAAAGCCGATCAAAAAACAGGAAAACTTACCGAAGGGGTTGTTAAAAATTTACTGACCAATTCACATATGCATCCGCATGGAATAAAAGTTATGCTGGAGGATGGTCAGGTTGGTCGTGTAAAAGAGATTATCGATTAACTTAATAGCGATAGGAATTTATCAATGTGAATACTACTAATAATCCATTTATAAAGCTTGTTTTTTAATAATATAGCAAAGCCACAATCTACAAGATTGTGGCTTTTGCTTTTGTATTTAAATTTATTTGTATACAGATAGAGGTGATTATAGGTTGAATTGCTTTAGGAATTTTGTTTTTTGAGAACGAGGACAAATTATATATGAATAAGGATTCTTTTTCAATGGATCTTTTATTTCACGTTTGTCTTCCTTGGTTTCGTGCACAATAGTATTAAATTCTTCACTCGAAGATCTTACAAACATCACTCCATGATGGTATTCAAAATAAAACCAGGTTGATTTATCGATTTCAAGATACATTGTTAATCGGTTACCACTTCTTTTCTTATCCAATTCAATTTTACCTTTTACGCTCTTATTAATTTGCTTGCCATTAATGTTTCCTATTCCAATTTCTCCAATAGATTGATATGCTTTAGCTTCTTTGTCCCAAATGAAATCGAGATTATTGAAATAAATGCTGTGTGAAAGTTCATTTGGCAGCGTTTTAAATGTACCGTTGTCATCCATTTCGCGAACGGCTAGTTCGGCTCTTTTACGTCCCATAATTTCAGCCAGTTGTCTTGTGTAGGTCTGTTTGTTTAAATTTGTATGTTTTAAATTGGCCTGAGTAAAAGTTGTTTCCATTATTTTCATAGCCTGATCATTCATAAAGAAATCGACACCATAAATTAAGTCAAGAGTCACTATATCACTTGATAAGTCTTGCTCAATAGCACCAGTCGCAATTTGCTTGATTTGTCCTAATTCGGCACCTAAATTAACTAAGCCTTCACCTCTCATATTACAATTTCCTTGATAAAAAGAAAGAATATTTCCGCTTGCGTCCATATCTTGCAATTTATCCTTTGGTGCAATTTGATAAGCTTGTAAATTAGAGTTGAAGGTCAGGAATCCTCGTGCTTCCAATAATACATTGTCCGTATAGAATATCCTTCGAGACAAGAATGATGAATAGATATGAATTGAATCATTCGTTAAGAAAAAGCTATTGTATAGCATTAAACTCTCGTCATCTGTTACGTGTAAATCAACAGGGATATAAATATTTTTTGGATCGATTTGAGAGTTGAAATCAAGCCAATTGTCATTAATACTTTTACATTTGTTATGAATTTTTGTTTGACCGTGAAAGAAAAGTGATTTTTGACGCGCTTGCAAGCTAACTTTTCCTTTGTAATCAAAATCAGGACTTAGGCTAAACGATTTTTCTTCAGATAGATTTCCCATTGCAATAGTTTGTCCAATACTATCCACATCTATCACATCAAATAATAGTTCCTGCTCACCTTCTTCTGCATCCAGATAGGTGTAATTACCCGATCCGGAATAAGAGTTTTTACTATGAATATTTATGGTGGCATTATAAATATTGTGGAATGAATTTATAGTGTCTGCAAGTACTTTTGAGTTTCGAAGCGTTTGCATTAGTCCTCCGTTTTCAATATTTACATCTCCCTTGTCGGGATATATTTTTGCATCGGCAACAGCTAAATCGCTTACGTATTTTGCTTTAATGGTATGATCGATTGAGTTGTATCGCACGAATGGTGTTTTAAAGCTTAGCGAATCTTGTTTCATACTTGTAGAAATAAACTCGTTATATACTGTTTCTGGTAAGGTTTCCATCTTATCTTGTTCCCATAATGCGGCCAAGGTATTTTCATTCTCACTACCGAATAGTAGTTCTTGTAGATCCATTTCCCAACCAAAACTATTAATATAGGCCATGTATTTGTTCAGTGGGAATTCACTTATACTACCTTCGGTTGTACTTGTGAATTGTCCTGTTCTACTTGTAAAGTTGATGTTAGCTTTTACATCTTTACTTTCGAATGCATAACCTTCTGTATCTAAATTTTTTAATTTGAAGCTAGCCGTATCGGCAATAATAGTTTTTGGTGTGTAGGTAAAGTAATCTGATTTAAGCTCAGCATTAATTAATTCCATATCACCCATACCAGTAACTTCTGTTGGGGTTATTTTAAGTGTTCCGGCAAGCGTTGCTAATTTTTTGTACATATCGATAGGCAGAGCAGTGCTCTTCACATAAAGTTCCTCTTTATAAGGATACCATGTTGCAAAAATTTTCTCGCCATTCACTTCCGGATTGTTCATATGCGAGGCCAACTCTTTTAGCTCGAAACTTTTTGCTTGAGTTGTCATTATTTCAGGTCTGAAAACAAATTCTTCCGATTTAGTAATAGAAGTTAGGTAGTTTAGCGTACCATCACCTAGTAAACCTGCATTTGATAGGTGAATCGTATCGGTGAAAGTTCCTTTTCCGTAAACAGGAAATCCTTCTTGTGGAGTTACATGATAGAATCCCAGTGAATTATCAGTAGTAATACTTAGAGTTTCTCTGAAAGTTGGGAATATGTTATCGGAAACAAAAGTTCCTTTTAATGAAATGTCTTCCTTCTTAAAGTTGTTAATATTATTGATAGTGTAAGGATCAACCTTGAAATAGAATTTTTCCTTTTTATAGACTCCATCTTGATTTTTTTTACTGTCATAATAAACAAAGCAAGAGTCAGAACTATTAAAAATAGGATATTCATCATAGTTTTTTAAGCCAGATTTATTGTTGGGATCATCAATTAGTAAATTTCCTGTAATTTTTTCCAGAACACTTCCCAATTGAGTCGTATATCTTCTTCCGTAAGTCGAAAGAGAATCGGTTACAATGTTAATTTGTAAGGAATCAATCAGGTCTAGGTCAATTTTAAATTTTTCGTACGAGAAATTAAAATCCTTTCCATACATATCTAGTAATCCAGCCATAATTCTTCCGTCGAACTGGAAATCTCGATTCTTTTTCAGAGTTATTTTTTGGTGTTTGGGAAAAATAACAACATTTTGAGAATCACTCACTGCGATGTGTTTCACTCCATTAATATCCAGATTGTAACTTCCCATAAGAAGAGTCGCATCATCTTCGTTATCTTCCGTTTCTGTCGTAAATCGTATTACGTCGTAATCCTGTCGTCCCATTCCTGACTTTATGTAGTCGGTAAGGCGTCGGTTAAGAGTGATTTCGTCTGTGTTCCGATTGTAGCTTACAAAGCCTTGAAAAGATAAACCAATAATTTGTTGACGAACTTGATTTACTTGTTTTTTTATGAAATTAGCATATTCCATTGCAGTAAATGTTTCTACATACGAATAATCGGCATATTTCCGAAGCGAAACAAGAGGATTCTCCTGATCCATCCCTTGGATTTTCATAAATCGATTGAGACTAAAATAATTCATCGACTCGAAGTGAGCTTGGCGGCTGGTAGCACCTTTCAAACTGCCAAAGTGCATTAGATTTTCATCCATTTTCCAGATCAGCATACCAAAATCCATAATCAAATTGTGATAAGTATCAAAGTATGGACTCAACGCAATTCCTTCTCCTTCACGAATTAAATTGACTTCTTTTTTGTCAGGGAAATATTGGAAAAACAATCCCGGATGATAGATTTGGCAGGTATCGATTAAAATTTCGATTTCGGTATCTTTTCCTGCAACACGATCATTATGAAATGAGAAATGTTCCGATCTGGCTATTAAGAATAAAGTGTCGTGTCTGGATAATTCAATTATCGATGGTAATTCTGGACTTCCTTTTCCCAGAAATTTAGCTCCATGTATGGCAATACCACCTTTGTAATTAAGATTCTCGAATAGGTTTTTGATTTCAATTTCCTTTTCGAATGATTCGAAACGAGGGTAGATTGCCAAGGAAGGATTTTTTACTGAGTTCATTTTCTCGGATAGACTTCCCTTAATTTTATCCGTAAAAAGCTCTTTGTTGTAATAGTTAACTGTATCAATTTGAAAGGAAGATTTCTGAGTGTCAATAGTATAAGAATCGAATGTTGCGAATTCTTCCGTTGCGTTTTTTCCCGCTCTGGTCCATGTTACTTTACCTTTGTTCCCAGTCCATATTTTTTCAAATGGATGGTAAACTCCACTCGTATTGTAAATGTATGAACTATCGCGCTGTGCGATGCAATATATATCGGCTTGATCGAATTGAACAATTAATTCCTTGTCAAACAAGAACTTGAATTTTGCATTTTTACATTTCCATTTGGTTGCGTAAGATTCATTTAAAACTGAATCTTGTAGTAAATTTTGGGTTTGAATTAAAAAATCCTGAGTTGCAGTAAGCTTATTCTTTTTATTGCTGATTTGTTGAATTAAGCCTTTCTCCCAATTCGAGTAATCCTTCTCGTCACGATTTTGTTCCTGAAACAGCATCAAGGTTTTAAAATAATTGTAAAAATCAGGAAACGATCTTGCTTTTTTAGAAAGGAAAATATCACATATTTCGTATATGTTTTTTCGTTTTTCACTTGTTATTTCTGAAGAGAACCAGAATTTAGGAAATTGCTCTTTAAACTCTTTGCTTTCTTTCTTTTTGGTGGGATGATCCATAAATTCCAAAAATTCATCTTGAAATGTAAGCGAATCATGAGAAAATGAATTTATACTTTGTGCTAAGACTAGATTGTTTGAAATTGCGATTCCAAAAAATAGAATAAAAGAGAAGAGAAGCTTACTCATTGTAAATGAAGTTTCGGGTGTAGATTTTTATGCTAAGGCAATTTAATAAATTTGATGGAATGTGGAAAGTAAATTGCCAGTTCTGTATCCTGTTTCAGGAATTACAAAAACTGGCAATTGTACTGTGTTTTATTTTTTTGTGAATCGAACGGCTACCCAATTCAAATCAACTTTATGACTGATGTATGTCATTTTGTTTTTTTCAGCTTCATCCTTAATAAACTTTAAGTCTTCAGTGTAAAATCCACTCATGATTAATTCCCCATTTTGAGGAAGACACGCAACGTAATGCTTCATGTCATTAAGTAAAATATTTCTATTGATATTGGCCAAAACAACATCATATTGTTTGCCTTCCAATAAGGCAGCATCACCAAGAAAAACGGAAATGTTTTCAGCCTTATTATTTTTAATATTTTCCAGAGAATTTGTGTAAGGCCATTCATCAATGTCTATTGCATCAACTTTTGCAGCATTCCGTTTCGATGCTAAAATTGCAAGTAAACTGGTTCCGCAACCCATATCTAAAACAGATTTCCCTTCCAAATTTAGTTCAAGAATAGTTTGCACCATTAATGAAGTTGTAGAGTGATGTCCTGTGCCAAATGACATTTTTGGATCGATTACAATATCGTAAGGAACTTTTGGAGTATCGGTATGAAATGATGCTCTTATTACTACTTGATTCGAAATTATAACGGGACTAAAATTCGATTCCCAAAGCAAATTCCAATCTTGAGATTCAATTGTTTTGTGTGAAAAGCTTACTGTAAAAGGAGCATTTTCCAATTGTGTAATACCAAGTTGATTTACCACGTCCAAATCGAACATTGGAGCCTGTATGTAAGCCTCTATGGCATTTTCGCTTTGAGTAAAACTTTCGTAATTTAATTCTCCTAATTCTGCAATTATTATTTCTGCAATTTCTTCAGAGAATGGTTCGATCTGGCATTTTAATTCAATATAATCCATTGTGTTGGTCTTAGTATAATGAAGTAGCAAGATAATTTAATCCTGTTCAAAAAACAAAAGCCGATACGAGTGCATCGGCTTTATTTATATGTGTTTACGCTATTAAAAAGCGGTGATAATTCCCATGAAATCTTCTGCATTCAGAGAAGCCCCACCAATTAATCCTCCATCTACATCAGGGTTTTCGAATAATTCTTTTGCATTTGAAGGTTTGCAACTTCCACCATAAAGGATAGATGTATTATCAGCAACTTCCTGACCGTATTGAGCAACTAATGTTTTACGGATAAATGCATGCATTTCTTGTGCCTGAGCAGAAGATGCTGTTACACCTGTCCCAATAGCCCAAACTGGTTCGTAAGCTAAAACAACTTTTCCGAATTCTTCTGCTGATAAGTTGAATAATCCTTCAGCAATTTGACTTTTAACAACATCAAAATGTTTTTCTGATTGACGTTCTTCAAGAACTTCACCAAAACAGAAAATTGGAGTTAAACCGTTCGCAAGGCTTAAGTTTACTTTTTTCACCAATTTTGCACTGGTTTCACCATAGTATTCTCTACGTTCCGAGTGACCAAGAATTACATATTTGCTTCCAGTTGATTTAATCATAGAAGCTGATATTTCTCCTGTGTAAGCTCCACTTACTTCGTCAGCACAGTTTTGAGCAGCAACGCCAATTTTATCACCAACAATTTTGTTTACTTCAGTTAGGTGAATAAAAGGAGTACCAATAACAACATCTACACCATTAAGCTCAGTCTTTTCAACTAAATCATTGATTTGTTCCGCCAACACAATACCTTCTTCAAGTGTATTGTTCATTTTCCAGTTTCCTGCAACAATTTTCTTTCTCATAATCGTAATCTGTTTTTTGCTTCTGCAATTCGAATTCTTACCAATTGGAAAAGAACAAGAAGCAATAGCAAAGTTGATGTAATACTAATAATAAATAGATTGATATTTAGTGTTTGATGTTTTGTAACTGAGGAGGCTGCAAGATCGCCTTGAAGAAGTTTTGCTTCAGGAAAATCTCTAAAATGCCATTTGTCAAGAATAGTTCCCTTTCTAATAAGAACCAAACCTGGATTCGAACGAATGATTGTTTTCAATTGAATTTCATCCGTGTTGTAAAATTCGAAAGCGAGTTCATGGTTTGCTTTAAATTCATTAATTTCATCAGTTCCGGACGAGGTTAATCCAATAAATTGAATGGCATTATTCAAAGAGTAAATAGCCAAGTCGTTTATCTTACTTACTGTTTCATCATCAATTTTAGATATGTTTTTTGAAATTAACAAAAATGAATATCCTTCATTGTTTAGAACCATATTGGTTATATCTCCATCAACATCATTCGAAATGGAAAAATCATGAATTGGTGGCGTATAACCTTCTTTTATTTTTATTTGTTCAGAATCAACAAACTTCCAGGTTGTGTCTTGCCACGGATAATTAGTTTCGTCGAATTCTTTAATCTCTCCATCTTTTTCATACTTAAAAATACTTCGATATTCATCCGCTGGAGCACCTTCAGGAATTTTCATTCCTTCACTTATGTTTGCTCCAATATGATACGGTCTGAAATCAATTACGGGCAAGTGACGATAGGAGTAGGTTGAAATCCATACAGAAACAAACAAGGCGAATCCTATTAATAAATTTTGTTCCCAAATAGGATGTTGATTTTCCTCTTTCTTTCTTCTGAAGAAGATTACCAAAGTGCAAGCTAATATTAGAATGTTTTTCCAAAAGGTTTCCCAATTACTAAGAACCAAAGCATCACCAAAACATCCACAGTCGGTTACCGGATTGGTAATTGCCAGTATAAATGTTAGAGGTGTAAAGAAAAGCATGAAGAGAAGCGCAAACCACGCAGAGATATTTTTCCGGCAGTTAAAAATTAAAGCCAATCCGATAGTGAATTCGAGAGTAGATAAAATAATTGCCAATGGAAAGGCTATTTCCATTAAGCTATCCATGCCAAATGCCAGAAAATAATCGGTGAATTTAAAAGTTGACCCCATAGGATCAACTGCTTTTACAAATCCAGAGAAGATAAAAATCAGACCAACAAAAATACGACTTACGAATTGTACTATTCTCATAATGTGATGAACCTTATTAGGCGTTTTCGAATTCAATTTTAATTAAACCAAATACAGCATAGTTAATCATGTCGAAATAGTTGGCATCAATACCTTCCGAGATTAAAGTTTTTCCTTGCAAATCTTCAATTTGCTTTGTTCTATTGATTTTCATTAAGATTAAATCGGTATAAGAACTAACCCTCATACTTCGCCAGGCTTCATCGTAATCATGATTTTTGGCTTCCATTAGTTCTTTAGCTTCAACAAAATGTTTTGAATACAGCTCAAGGGCTTTTTCATTAGGAAGTTCCTCTTCCGAAGTCCCAAGTTTTAATTGTATTATACCCATAATTGAATAGTTTACAATTCCGATAAATTCATCTCGGATATTATCCTCAATTTTACTTATCCCTTTGGTTTCCAGGCTTCTTATTCGTTGTGCTTTAATGTATATTTGATCGGTTATAGAGCTTGGTCGAAGAATTCTCCACGCAGTTCCATAATCGTGCATTTTTTTTGTGAAGATATCTGTACAGATTTTAATGATCGTATTGTACTGTTGGTCTGTTTTGTTCATAATTTGTT
>JBFFMG010000136.1:0-8974 GCA_041554215.1 Labilibaculum sp. | reverse complement strand
GACTTCGATGTTATTCAAGGACAAGCAACTGCAGCTATGGAACTATTTGAGGAGCATAATGATTTGAATGCAATATTTGCACCAGTTGGTGGCGGAGGTTTACTATCCGGCACGGCTTTGGCTGCGCATTATTTTTCACCAAACACAAAAGTTGTAGCCGGTGAACCTATGGGCGCTGATGACGCATGGCAATCGATGCAAAAAGGAGAAATTGTACCACAAACTAATCCTCAAACTATTGCTGATGGTCTGCTAACTTCACTTGGAGATAAAACTTTTCCAATAATAAAAGAGCATATTGAAGAGATAATAAGAGTGGAAGAAAACGAAATAGTTGCTGCCATGAGGCTGATTTGGGAGCGAATGAAACTCATAGTAGAACCATCTAGTGCCGTCGCTTTGGCTGCCTTAATAAAAGAAAAGAAAAAATACCAAGGGCAAAAAATCGGAATCATTCTATCAGGAGGAAATGTGGAGTTGAGTAAGTTGCCATTTTAGAAAACCAATAAATTAATATTGAATGGAGCTTAAAAAACTACTCGATCCTTTTCCGGTAAAAGAAGAAGCCAAACTAGCTGCTCAAAGTATCACAGAAAATCCTATTTATATGAAGGAACTGTGGGAAATCTGCATTAGCAATGAGAAACATTCCTGGCGAGCCACGTGGATTTTAGATAAGGTATATGATATTGCTCCTGATTTGGTTCGCTTGTATCTTCCTCAAATGATTGAGCTTGTCCCTTCTCTTACCAATGAAAGTAAACTACGGCAGTATTTAAAATTGATAAGTTCAGAACCTATTCCAAGTAATATATCTGGTGATTTTATCAATTACTGCTTCGATGTATTAATTACCAAGACTTCTGCTATTGCGATAAAGGTTTATGCTATGCAAACCCTATACAATTTCTCTTTACAAGAGCCAGATCTGCAAAATGAACTAGCTCTTGTTATTGAGGAACAAATGGTAAATGGAAGCGCGGGACTCTGCTCGAGAGGTCGTAAAATTTTAAAAGCCATTAATAAATAATCCTTTAATCGCGTCGGCTTAATTTTTATTCTTCTGATAATAATAGAGAAGATCTTACCGTTAAGTAGAAATAGTAAGATTAATCCTATTAATTATCCGAATGAAATCAATTCAATTACAATTAAAAGTACATAAGCTTTCTCTCCTATTTATTTGCCTTCTTTTTATTCAATCTTGTTCTTCGAGTAAGGATGACGATAATGAGCAAACCCAAGAATTAATCGAAATATCCGACAATGGACCTGTCGCTGGAAATTCAGATGGAAATGCTTCTATTCCTGCGGAAGCAAGATTGGAAGACGTTTCACAACCAGACAGAGTTATTGGAGATGGAACGCCCGAAAGTTGCACATCTCAAGCCTTTGTTGCTGCCGTTGCCTTAGGAGGTAAGATTGTATTCGACTGTGGATCAGAACCAATTACAATAAAACTAACTGAAACAGCCAAAATTTTTAACGATGCTAGTAATGAGGTTATAATTGATGGAGGTGGCTTAGTAACGCTTAGCGGTGAAGGAAAAACGCGTATTTTATACATGAACACTTGCGATATAGATCAGCATTGGACTACATCTCACTGTCAAAATCAAGATCATCCAAAATTAACACTGCAGAATCTCACTTTTATCAATGGCAATTCAAAATCGGAAGGCCTCTATGATGGTGGCGGTGCAATTTGGGTTCGCGGTGGTCGTTTAAAGATCATTAATTGCCGATTTTTCAATAATGTATGTGCCGATTTAGGTCCTGATGTTGGTGGTGGAGCTTTGCGCGTTTTCAGTCAGTTTGAAAACAAGCCAATATACCTCGTAAACTGCACTTTTGGTGGCGCTGAAGGATATGGTAATATTGGTTCGAATGGGGGTGCAATAAGTAGTATTGGAGTATCATGGACAATCATTAATAGTTTTTTTTCACACAACAAAGCAATTGGGAATGGTGGAAATCCATCGCAAAGTGGCACTCCTGGCGGGGGAAGTGGCGGGGCTATTTATAATGATGGAAATACAATGACTTTGGATATACGAGGAACTCTGATAGAGCAAAATGAAGTTAACACTCATGGTTCATCAATATTCTTTGTTACCAATGACCACTCCGGCAATATTCGAATTGACGAATCGGTCATTAAAAACAACATTGGAGGCTCCTGGTATCCTGTTTATCCGAGCATTTCAATGCACAGCGACACCAAAATGAATGTAACTAATTCTCTTATCGAATGAAAATTTATTTGTGCAATTCTCACTCAAATGTAGTAACTTGAACACAACGCTTGAATGATTTTAGTATCTAATTAAAAAAGATATGAGAAAAGAAGAAAAATTATACGAGGTATTTGGGGAATTACTTTACGCCTTAGCCAAAGCTGATGGTGTAATTCATAAGGAAGAAAAGGAAACTCTTATGCAACTGTTGAAAAATCATGCCCTTGGTTCGGAAATATTATGGTCGTTTGAATTTGAAGAATCACACAACTCTTCTGTTGAAGAAGTATACAATAAAGTGATTAATTTCTGTCATGTTTATGGTCCTGCACCACAATACGATGAATTTATAAGTGCCATGAAAATTATTGCTGATGCCTCGGACGG
The DNA here is from genome assembly GCA_041554215.1 of Labilibaculum sp. Classification (GTDB taxonomy): domain Bacteria; phylum Bacteroidota; class Bacteroidia; order Bacteroidales; family Marinifilaceae; genus Labilibaculum. The sequence continues at coordinate 6,350 of JBFFMG010000136.1, read as the reverse complement.
TATCAAAGAGAATGAACACAAATTGATAAATTCTTTTTCGGAAGATTTGATGGAAAGATTTCAACGCGACATTGACAAACTTAAACAATTTGAAAAAAAGGAATATCGATAATTCCTTATTTTGTACAATTTAAAAAGCCACCTAGGTGGCTTTCTTATTTTATTACAAATGGCCAGCCAAAACTGCAGCTCCATAGGCACCCATGAATTGCGGAGATTCCGGAATCAGTAGATCATTATCAAAAGTCTTTTTTAAGAGATGAATCATACAAGCATTATTTGCAACCCCACCAGCAAATAGCATTGGAGTTTTCAAATCCTGCCGTTTAATCATCCCAACAGCCCTGCGACAAACAGATTGATGAATTGCCAATGCAATATCAGCTCGTTGACAACCTTTTGCTAAAAGAGAAGTCACCTCAGATTCCGCAAATACAGCGCACATACTATTAATTTCGATCCCCTCCTGTCCTTTCAGAGCTTCTAAACCAAGGGTTTCTTGATTATAGCCCAAAGTTACAGCCATCATCTCAAGAAATTTACCCGTACCTGCAGCACATTTATCATTCATCTCGAACTTAAACACTTTGCCATTTTCATTCAAAGATATCACCTTTGTATCCTGTCCTCCAATATCAAGAATTCCCCGAACACCAGGATGTAAAGTTACTGCTCCCGTTCCGTATGCTTTAATTTCTGTTACCGTTGGAAAATCGAAGGCTATTTCAAGACTAGCACGACCATATCCAGTCGCCATTACCTTATCGAAAGAAATATCAGCAATTAACTCTTCTACACGCTCAACCGGATTGTAACCAGACTCAGCTTGTCTCCTTACAATCACCTTGCCATCCTCAATAACAATCAATTCAATACTTCTTGAGCCTATGTCTATTCCAGCCTGCCTCATTCCTTAAATTGGTAACTTAGGTGTAAAAATAAGAAGACTGAGAAAGCAAGTAACCTCTCAGTCTTCTCCATTTAAATTCTCTTTATTTTATTATTTCCACAAATGCCTCCACACGGGTTGATAATTGGCCCATATCTTCCTGACTATAGTCTGTTTCTAATCTCAATACAGAAACGCCATCTTTTTCTAAAGTTTTTTCAACAGAAAAAGATTCCATGATATATGGTTGACAAAATTGAAGCCCATAATGAATCACGCCATCAGCATTTGTATTTTTAGCCATTTCTTTGATGTGTTCCACTCGCTCCTGATTTGGAGTAAATACTGCACAATCAATTTTGAAATAACGATCAACAACCGCATCAATAAGTGCATCCACAGAATCTGCAGAATCATCTGTTGTATTTCTTTGTCCACGCTCACCAATACATGATTCTTCGCCAACAATTACAGCACCAGTAGATTCGATTATTGCAGGTACTTTCCAATTTGGAATTGCCATCGGACAACCTGAAATAACTACACGAGGAGATTTTTCAGCCTTTGCGCCCTTATTTTCTTTTACAAGCAATTCTAATTCGTCGCACAATGCATTTACCTTCTCAGTAAAACGAGCAGGATGATCTAAAAAAGCAATTTGATTAATCAACAAAGCATCCAATCCTGAAATTGGACTAGGGTCAGCAGAACGAAGTTTAGACAACCGAGCTAATGCATTTCGTTTTGCATTTACGGTAGCAATACCTTGTTTTAAATTCTCCAAGCTAATGCTCTTGCCAGTCATTTCCTCTAACTTAGCAACAAAAGCCATATATTCATGTTTCAATAATTTCCTTGCCATAGGAGCCTTGTTTTGAGGAAGATCCATTTGGTAGAAATTAGGAACCAATTGACTAAATGTCTCAAATGATTTTTTCTTTCCATCGCAAGTATTCTCACCAACAATAAGGTCAGAAGCTTCCATATAAGGACAAACCTTACCCAATTTAAAACCGAAAAACGATTTAATTAAAGAACAGGTATTTCGAGGCAATACTTTTTCAACTTCTTCTTGAGCAAAATCGGCTCCAGCACATAATCCTACAGAAGTACAACCTGCTGCAAGCACTAATTCTTCAGGTACAAAAACACAAAATGATCCAATAATTTTTCGTCCTGCCTCTTGCTCATCACGCAATTCCTGAATTCTTAATCCATGCGCCTCACTCATCACAAAATCAAAATATCCCATCCCTTCAGGACGATTCTCTTGCGACATGAAAATAGATTGATAGGCATTTCCTAAATTTTCAAGTAATGCGTTGTGGTTATCATGATTTAAGCCAAGCTCAGTCCACATTTTTGTGTAATCTGCCATTGTTATTATGTTTTTATTGATTTTGACTGCAAAAGTAGAAATCCTAAGATACCATTCCTATACCTACACGTAAGTTTTTCAACATAAAATTTTTTTTCCTGAAAATAAAAGCATCTCTTTACAAACAACCGGATAATAAAAAAAACACCTTAATGGTGGTTTTTTCGATATGAACTTAAAACTTTTCTTCGATTTATCTTTCACACAACGAAATCCTGTATGCTCTCCATACCAGTATCTAAACTTGATTTCATTCTGGCCGCTACACGATAACCTGAACAGTAGGCTGAATTACAAAGAAGCGATCCTTCTTGGGTGATCTTCCTAAAAACACCAGGTTCATTAGGATTATAACTAGTCTCTGGTCCTTTTGGATTCAATATCTTCATTTCCCCAATGATATACACTTCCCGTTAAACCACCACGTGCAGCAAATTCCCATTCTGCTTCAGTTGGTAAACGCTTCCCTGCCCACTTACAATAGGCCATAACATCATTCCAAGAAACATGTACAACAGGAAAGTTCAATTTGTCTTTTAGTGTAGAATCAGGACCATACGGATGTCTCCAATTGGCGCCTATTGTCCACGCCCACCATGCTGCGTTATTGTTTAAATTCACCGGATGACTTGGAGCAAAAAAGGTTAATGATGCCGGAGCCAGAACACTATCATCTGGTTTTGGTGTTCCAGGAGGTAATTGTTTTTTAATTTCTTCCCAATCTGGTTTTTTCTCTGCCTCGGTAACATATCCAGTTGCATCGGCAAATTCCAAAAAATGTTCATTTGTTACCTCATGAGCATCCATGTAAAAACCATAAACAGTAACCTCACGCTTAAGAAATTCATCTTCATGTGCTTGTTTATCATCTCCTCCCATCATAAAAGCACCCCCTTCAATCCAAACCATTTCGTCTTGTTTAACCTCTTTTTTAGAAGTAAAACGATCTGGTATTTTTTCACAACAAGTATTTTTCTCAGCGTTATTATCAATAGTTATTGATGTTTCTTTTAGAATCGATTTCAAGCGACAAATAAGGTCGATACAATAATGTGAAAAATCTGAATTTTATTCATTGGTGATGATTTACTAATTGGAGATATGAAGATAACAAGTTGAATAATTAAATTCTTGATAAAGAAAAAAAGAGGTGCCAAAACAGACACCTCTTACTATAATTTTAATTCGGGAATTTATCTTCCCCAATCAGATTCTTTCACTTTTTTCACCAAATATTCCACGTTTTCAACGGGAATTGATGGCAACAAACCATGTCCCAAATTGAAGATCCATTTATGATCTTTTCTGCCATAATTCAGGAAGTATTCGAATTCCTGATCGATAGCCTGTGGTGTAGCTTCCAGAATACGAGGATCGAAATTTCCTTGCAGAATCATCTCTTCACCCACAATTCCTCTCACCTCGTGCAATGGCATTTGCCAGTCGACACTTACACAATCGCATAAATCGAAATTCACCATATTAATACCAGTTCCTAATCCTTTAGGCAAGTAAATAGTCTTCACTCCTGTTTTACGAACTGCACTTAAAATAGCTTTTACAGATGGTAAGAACACTTCTTTGTATAATTCAACGGGAATTAAACCAGCATGGGTTTCAAACAATTGAAATGCTTTTACTCCATGTTCAACTTGCTTTAAAGCATAATGAATACTCATCTCAGTAATCCTGGCGACAACTTTTTTCATGAGTGCTTTATCGCGATAAATCGCAGGTACAAAATCAGGGAAATTCTGATTTCTACTAAAGCCTTGATACATATAACACAAAGTTGTTAATGGACCTCCACAAAATCCAATTAAAGGAATTTCAGCAGGTTTAGTCTCCAAAATTCTGTCAATTGCTTTATATATATGCTCTAGTTTTTCAGGCTTATCAGATAAAAATGACAAAGGATCAGCAACATCTTTCAATGCAGTTGAAAAACTTGGTCCTTTTCCCTCAAAACTCAATTCCATTCCTAAAGCCTCTGGAATCACCAAGATATCAGAAAATAAAATGGCAGCATCAACACCCAAATCATGAATAGGTAGCAAAGTTACCTGAGCCGCCAATTCCGGATTCTCCATCATTTCTTTGAAACCATATTCCTCGCGCAGTTTCATGTAAGAAGGAAGTACTCTGCCCGCTTGTCGCATGAACCACACTGGTGGTCTCTCTCTCTTAATTCCGTTTATTGTATCTAAAAATATCGATTGACTCATATAAAATTTAGTATGTAGTTGTTAGTATCAATTATTTAGCAAAAAACACTAAATGCTTTTTTATATTTTCCCATTTAAAATATCAGCAACTTCTTTGGCATGATAAGTAATAATGATATCGGCTCCTGCTCTTCTGATTGATGTCATAATTTCCATCATCACACGCTTTCCATCAATCCAATCATTAGCTTCTGCAGCTTTCACCATCGAGAATTCTCCACTCACATTGTAAGCTGCAACAGGAACGTTAAATTCATTTTTCACTCTATAAATTACATCAAGGTAACTTAAAGCTGGTTTTACCATAACAATATCAGCTCCTTCAGCAATATCCATCTCAACTTCGCGAATGGCTTCATCACTATTTCTAGGATCCATTTGGTAGGTTGATCTATCTCCAAACTGAGGTGCACTTCCAGCAGCATCTCTAAATGGACCATAAAAACCAGATGCATATTTTGCAGAATAAGCCATAATTGGCATTTTTTCGAAACAATTCTCGTCTAAAGCCTTTCTCATGTAACCAATTCGTCCATCCATCATATCACTAGGCGCAACCATATCAACACCAGCTTCAGCCAACGAAACAGCCTGTGCTGCAAGTGTCACTAATGTTTGATCATTGTCTACATCACCATCAATAATGGTTCCACAGTGACCATGAGTAGTATATTCGCAATTACAGATATCAGCGATGATATACATTTCAGGGTAAGTTTCTTTAATTGCACGAGTTGCTTTTTGCACAATACCATGTTCGTGAGTTGCAACAGTTCCATCTTCATCTTTCGACTCAGGAATACCAAAAAGCAATACTGATTTTACACCTGATTCTAATAATTCACCACATTTCTTCACCAACATATCTACCGATAATTGATCGTTTCCCGGCATGCTTTTGATAGGATTTTGAACATTTTCTCCCGGACAAACAAAAAGAGGCATGATTAAATTATCAGCAGAAAGAGATGTTTCAGCAACCATGTTACGAACTACTTTGCTATAACGCAATCTTCTCAATCGAGTATCTGGGAATAGAGGTCTTAAACTCATAATATTATGTATTTTTGTGTTTGTGTATAAATAAGATGTCAAGTTATAAATAACAATCCTTTTATTGAATTATTTACAGGAAATTAAAGATAAAAATTTATTCCTTTTTCTTTACAGATTGTTTTCATCTTAATTGCTAATTCTTTTGATTTTTCAACTGATTCGTCTACTGAAACCTCAATTCCTTCTATAATGAATTTATTGGTTTTTAAATCTCCAACGATAGCAATCATGTTCAAGGTATTATCTGAAACGACAGCATGTGCAGCCAAGGGAAATTTACAACCTCCTTCAATCTCAGCCATAAAAGCACGTTCAGCTAAAATTGCATTCTCAGTATCTTTATGATTCACTTTTTCTATAATTGCAATCGTTTCAGCATCGTTACAGCGACATTCAATAGCAATTGCACCTTGTCCAATTGCAGGAATACATACATCAACATCCAACAGCATATCATCATCGTATTGCTTACTCATACGATTTAAACCAGCAGCAGCCAAGATTATCGCATCATATTCTCCATCCATAAGTTTTTGAAAACGGCTATCGATATTTCCACGAATTTCTTTAAAGACAATATCGTTACGCAAATTTGCCAATTGAACTCTTCTTCTTGGACTTCCTGTTCCCAATACAAATCCTTCTGGCATATCATCAATAGAGCTTCCATCACGAGTCAAGAAAACATCGCGTGAATCTTCTCTTTCTGGGTAGGCAACTAATTTCAATCCTTCAGGGTGTCCACTTGGAACATCTTTTAAACTATGAATTGCTATATCGGCTTCATTTTCCAATAAAGCAT
>JBFFMG010000135.1:0-9006 GCA_041554215.1 Labilibaculum sp. | reverse complement strand
GATTATTGTTGTTACTTAAACAAATGTATTAATTTTTAAAACTTATGATGATATCAAAAACGAATAAAAGATAAAAAGATCATTTTTTTTACAAATGCCTATATAGAGTTTTTCTATAAGAGGATTAAGCGTAACATTACTAAAAATAATCAGCACAATTCTTTTATTTGATACAGGTTCGAATTACTTTAGATTTTTTAAGATAAACATGTAAAATTTCCCCGATGCATTTTCTTCGTATTTTGATTGTTTTAGCACTTGGTGCTCAGCTAACAGCCTGTCATAATTTACAAAAAAAACAGCAGTTTGCTTTAGAAAAAGGTGATCTTCTTTTTCAGGATTTGGATTCTGATTCTATTTCAGATGCTATCGAATCAGTTACAGGAGGAGAGAAACATTTAAGTTTTTCGCATGTGGGAATTCTTGATATTAATTCCTGTGGTGATACATTGGTTTTAGAGGCAATCTCTAAAGGTGTTACTTACACACCACTCAATATTTTTTTACAGCGAAGCACAACAGACGATCAAAAACCAAAAGTTGAGGTGGGAAGACTAAAATCTGAATTTCGAGGGGCAATAAATAAAGCACTCGAGACTGGGAAAAAACTAATCGGAAAACCATACGATGATGTTTATGTTACGGGAGATTCAACTTACTATTGTTCTGAGTTGATCTATGAAATATTTGCAAATACTCAGGATTCAATTGAAGTCTTTCAATTAAATCCAATGACTTTTAAAAATGCGGAAACAGGAGAATTTCTTTCTTTTTGGATCGAATATTACAAAAACTTAGGTGTTGATGTCCCAGAAGGGAAACCAGGTTTGAATCCCAATGGGATGCACGAGTCTCCGAATATCGAGATTGTATTTTCCTACTTGCGACAATAATCTCACATCTTTCGTCTCATATCTCAAATCTTACTTAAACAATGAATTCTTTTTTACGTGAATTAACCAGCGAGCTGTACGAAAAATATGGCAGTAATTTATCCAATTGCATGTTGGTGTTTCCTAATCGCCGTGCAGGTTTATTTTTTTCAAAATATTTAAATGAATTGATTGAAAAACCCGTTTGGGCGCCAAAGATTCTGACTATTAATGATTTTTTTAAAACACATTCGAACTTGCAGACCGAGGATAATTTGGGCTTACTTTTCCGATTGTTTAAAATCTACATTAAAAGAATGGATGTTTCGGAGAGCTTCGATGAGTTTTATTATTGGGGTGAAATGCTTCTGGGTGATTTCGACGATTTGGATAAGTACAGGGTGAATGCAAAACATTTATTTCAGAATTTAGCAGAGGAAAAAGAGATTGATAATCTGTTCGATTATCTAACGGATGAACAAATTGTTGCGATTCAATCGTTTTGGAGTTCTTTCCGTCCCGAGAAATATTCCGAGCATCAGAAAGAGTTTGTGAAACTTTGGGAGAATTTGTATCCCATTTATTCTGACTTTAGAGATGAATTGGAAGCCGAAGGATTGGCTTACGAAGGAATGGCTTCAAGAAAATTGGTTGATAAACTGGAATCTGGACAGATTAATATCAAAGAAGATAGAGTAATTTTTATTGGCTTTAATGCTTTAAATCGTTGCGAACAGAATTTGTTTGATGAGTTGAAAAGACAGGATAAAGCAGACTTTTATTGGGATTACGATGAATCATATCTGAAAAATCCTTTTCATGAAGCGGGTTTGTTTTTGCGTGAGAATATCAAAAGATTTCCTTCTCCAAAAACGAATATTCGCTTCGATAATATTAACAACAATCAAACTAAAGTTGAATTTGTTTCGCTCTCGTCGGAAGTGGGACAAGCGAAGTATGCACATGCTGTGGTCGAGGAATTTTGTGCCAATTCGGAGGACGCATTAGAGGAAACGGCAATTGTTTTGGCCGATGAGGAGCTACTTCTTCCGGTGTTGCATTCCATTCCTAAAATTGCAAAAAATGTGAATGTAACCATGGGTTATCCGGCAAAAAATACGCCTGTTGCCAGTTTGCTGCGTTTGGTTATCGATCTGCAAAAAAGTGCAAGAAAACCTAATGGAGAGGTAATGTTTCATCACAAACAGGTATTGGCTCTTTTGAACCACCAATATTTGAATTCTGTTAATCCTGAACTGGCTCATTCCATTACTCAGGATATTTTAACCACTAATAGAATTCAGGTTCCTCAAAGTTTGATTAAAGGTGATTCCGTATTGGAGAAACTTTTTTCACCGGTTAATAGTGTAGAGCAATTTTCGATTTATTTGCTTGAATTGCTTCAAGGGATTTATCAGAAATTAGATACTACTGATGAGGAAAAATCTTTGGTGGATAAAATTGAACAGGAATACATTTACCATTTGTTTTTAGCGATAAAACGTCTTAATTCTTTATTAAATCAGCATAAAATAGATCTTAAACAGGATACTTTTTATAAGATTCTGGATAAAATGATTCAAAGTCTCAGTATTCCTTTTGAAGGAGAACCATTGGCTGGTTTGCAGGTAATGGGAATTTTGGAAACACGATTGCTCGATTTCAAAAAGATTGTAATTCTTTCGATGAACGAAGGAAAATTGCCCAAGACAGGATCTGCAAATTCATTCGTTCCTTACCATTTGCGTAAAGGATTTGGAATGCCAACAATCGATCATCAGGATGCTATTTTCGCCTACTATTTTTATAGATTGATTCAGCGTGTTGAAGATCTTAAATTACTGTACAGCACCCAAAGTGATGGAATGCGAACAGGGGAAATGAGTCGCTTTTTGTATCAACTGAAATATGAGTCCGATTTTGAGATTGTTGAAAATAGTCCATCCTACAATATTTCTTTGCAGGAAGCCAAGCCAATTAGTGTGGCTAAAAATGAACGAATTCAAACTCGTTTAAATGAGTATTGTGGGGATAGTTTTAAGAGTTTTTCACCGTCGGCGTTAAATACCTACAAGAATTGTAGTTTAAGTTTTTATTTTAAATATTTAGCAGGATTAAAAGAACCTGATGTGGTTTTGGAGGAAATTGATCCACCTACCTTTGGGAATCTATTTCACTCGGTTTTGGAAGAATTGTACAAGCCTTTTAGTGGCAAAATAATTCGAAAAGAAGACTTAGAGGGATTGAGAAAAAATAAAGTTTTATTGGATCAGGTTTTAAAGGATGCTTTTCGTGCGATTTACTTTCAATTAAAAGAAGATCAACCAATGGAAATTGGTGGAAGAAATCTTCTTGTATTTGATATTTTGAAGAAATTTATCGATCGGATATTAATTTTGGATCAGAAATTTGCACCCTTTGAAATCGTTTCATTAGAAGAAAAATATAAGATTCAACTGAATATAGGTGAGAAGGCTGATCGAAAGGTAAATATTAGCGGTTTAATTGACAGGGTTGATAAAATGGGAGACACCATTCGTATCTTAGATTACAAAACAGGCAAGGCTGATTTAACTTTTAAAGATATTGCTTCACTTTTCGAAAAGGAAGGGAAAAATAACAATAAAGCTGCATTCCAGACTCTGCTATATTGTCTTTTTTACGACGAAAAATACAATCCAGAGATGCCTATTTCACCTGGAATATATAGTTTGAAAGAATTTTTTAATGATAGTTTCGATTGTACATTAGCTCAAAAAGAAGGACGAGGAAATGCCATTCGGGTTAATGATTACGGAATGTTTAAAGTCGAATTTGTTGAAGGCTTGAAGGAATTGCTGGAAGAGATTTTTAATCAAGATATTCCTTTTTCGCAGGTGGAAAATAAAGATATTTGCCGAACTTGTGTGTACTCAGAAATTTGTCATCGATAAGTTGGGCCTATTTTTGACTTTAGAAATTGAAAAATATCAATAAAATGCGTCAATCAGTTATCTTAATCTTGTTTTGTTTGTTACTTGGTTTTACTTCCAATGCACAAAAAAAATACAGCATCAAGTCAAAGAGAGCCATCAAGAATTATGAGTTGGCTTCAGAGGCTTACCGGCATATGGATAATTCCAAAGCTCTGAAATATTTAGATGGTGCAATTGAACAAAGCCCTGATTTTATTGAAGCGTGGCTCTTTAAAGCTGATGTGTTACACGAAATGGGCAATACCAACCTCGAAATAGAGACGTATGCTAAAGCAATAGAAATTGATGCCAGTTTTTTTCCAAATGTTCATTTTAATTTGGCGAATGCTTATTTAAAAATTGGCGAATATCAAAATGCTTTACAGAAATATGAAGATTTTCTTTTACGCTCGAAAAGTGCAGGCAGAAATCAGATATTAGCAAAGGAGAGATCTGCTACTTGTAAGTTTGCAATTAAGGCAATTGAGAATCCTGTTATTTTTAAACCCGTAAATCTTGGCGAGAATGTGAATTCTGAATTTGATGAATACTGGCCCAGCCTTACTGCTGATGAGGAATTACTTGTATTTACTCGATTGTTAACAGAGAAGAAGGAGGGAGCTGAAGTAAAAATGAAACGACAGGAAGATTTTTATACTTCTCGCAAAAACGATAGTTTGTGGATGCCAGCCGAACCATTATCAATCGTGATTAATACGGAAATGAACGAAGGAGCACAAAGTATTACTGCTGATGGTAAATATATGTACTTTACGGCTTGTGATCGTTCCAACGGATATGGTCGATGCGATATTTATTATTCAGTTCGGGAAGGAAATGTTTGGTCGACTCCGATTAACTTAGGTAAACCAATTAACTCAAAAGATTGGGAAGCTCAGCCAAGCATATCTGCTGATGGACGGGAATTGTATTTTGTGAGTAATCGAAAATCGGGAAAGGGGAAGATGGATATTTGGCATTCAAGATTGATTGGAACAATGGCAGATGGAAAGCAAGTCTGGTCTCAGCCGACTAATCTTGCTATAAATTCAGCAGATAATGAAATGTCACCATTTATTCACGTTGGAAATCAGTATTTGGTATTTTCTTCGGATGGTTTGACTGGAATGGGTGGATATGATCTGTTTAAAACAGAACGAAATAAAGATGGGAAATGGAGCGATCCAGAAAATTTGGGCTACCCAATTAATACATTTAACGATGAAATAGGCTTGACTATCAATGCGAAAGGAAATAAAGCTTATTTTTCTTCTGATCGCTTAAAGGGCAAAGGAAAAGATATCTTTAGTTTTGATATGCCTGTAAATTTACAACCACAGTCTGCATCGTGGTTAAAAGGGAATGTATTGGATGCAAATTCTAAAAAAAACGTGGTAGCTTCTCTTTTATTGATTGACTTAATGAGCAACGACACAATTGCTCAGATTAACTCGGATCGGACAGATGGCAGCTTTCTGGTTTGTTTACCATCAGGAAGAGAATATTTGTTTTCGGCAGAGGCGGAAAATTATCTTTTTTATTCCGAGCATTTCGAAATGATGAATGATCAGGAAAAATCGAATCCGCAGCAATTAGATATCTATTTAAAAAGAATTGAAAAGGGAAAAGAAATTGTACTTCGAAATGTGTTTTTTGAAATTGATTCCTGGGATATTTTGCCAAAATCCGAATCAGAATTGACTCGTTTGTATGACTTGTTGAATAAGTATCCTAATTTAAGAATTGAAATTGGAGGTCATACCGATGATACCGGGAGTGAAAAACACAACCTGAGTCTATCTAATAATCGAGCAAAGGCAGTTTGCGATTACTTGATTTCAATGGGAATAGAAACATCAAGATTAACTTATAATGGATACGGAGCTTTGCATCCCATTGCCGATAATAAGACCGAGAAAGGAAAAAGTTTAAACAGAAGAACTGAATTTAAGGTTCTTGAAAATGAATAAGAAATAATTACTGAAATGAAGCCGATATATCTTGATTACAACGCGACTACACCTATCGCACCAGAAGTTGCAGATGCAATGTTGCCTTATTTAAAAGGTTTTTTTGGCAATCCTTCAAGTGCCCATTTTTATGGGCGACAAAGTAAAGAGGCTGTCGATAAAGCAAGAAGTCAGATTGCTTTATTGCTAAATTGTAATGCTAACGAAATAATATTTACAAGTGGAGGCAGTGAGTCAAATAATTATGCATTAAAAGGGTATGCTTTTGCAAATCAAGATAAAGGCAATCACATTATAACAAGTGCGATAGAACATCCAGCTATAACCGAAGTTTGTAAATTTTTAGAAACAAAAGGGTTCGAAATTACTTACCTTCCAGTTGATAAAACAGGAAGAGTACAATTGGCGGATGTGAAAAAAGCGATTCGAAAAGATACCATTTTGATTTCAGTCATGTATGCGAATAATGAAGTAGGAACATTGCAACCCATTTCTGAAATTTCGAAATTGGCGAAAGAATATAATATTGTTGTACATTCAGATTGTGCACAGGCAGTTGGTAAAGTGCCTGTAAATATTCAGGAATTAGGTGTTGATTTATTGACCGTGGCAGGTCATAAATTGTATGGTCCAAAAGGAATTGGAGCTTTATATATTCGTAAGGGAATTAAATTGGAAAAGTTAATTCATGGTGCCGATCATGAGTTAAATTTAAGAGCAGGAACCGAGAATGTATTAGAAATTGTAGGCTTAGGAAAAGCTTCAGAATTGGCAATGGAGAACGAAGATGAACGGATTAAGCATGAAAAGCACCTAATTAAGCGTTTACGGACTAACTTATCGGAACTTATAGATGTTCAATTTAATGGAAATAGTGTATTTAGTTTGCCGAATACCCTGAGTACTTCATTTAAGAATCTGCAAGCAAATGAAATTCTGAAACGATTGAAGTATGTAGCTGCATCGGCAGGTGCTGCATGTCATACCGATTCTATAAGTATTTCAGCAACACTTGAAGCTATGCATGTTCCAATGGAATATGCAATGGGAACAATTCGTTTTTCTGTTGGCCGATTTACTACAAAAGCAGAAATAGATCTGGCTTCAAATGAAATAATCGAGGTGGTTAAAAGTATACGTAGAGATGCTGATCAAAAGAATTGTAATTTTATTTAGATTATTTTTTTTACCTGAAAAACTCATTTCCGCTAGCCAATAACTCTTCTGCTTTGGTAATTGTGTTTTCTTTTACTACTTGATTCAACCAAGGGAGTTTGCCTGATTTTTTGCGAAGTTGTGCTTTTGAGTACCAATCTTTAGGATAAGAAATTACAGATGGTGTTCCTTGTTTTCCATATTCCGGAAACGATCGATAGTAGATATCCGTAATTTTTGCGGTAGATTGATTTGCTATGCGGTAAATTGAAAGAGTAAAGTGCATTTCTGTTTTGAAAACAGAGGTCTTCTCGCTTAATAAAATAGGAACACAGCCTTTAAAACGAAATTCTCCAGAATTCGAATTCGTGTATTCGATATTGCCACTTACATTCTTAGGAAGTGAAGAAATCCAATTTTGAAATTGTTGACTTGTTGTTGCCGTTTGTTGATAATTTGTTTCTAATTTAATATTCCCTAAATCATCTAAGAACAAATTAATTTTTTCTAGTTGTTGTGCAGGAACAATAGTGCTATACGCTACAGAAATTATTATAAGGATGATTTTTTTCATAATGTTTAGTTTGAAATTTAACATACTGTGCAGCCCCGTTAATCTTTTTAATTTAAATATTTTTATTGATATCGCAAAATGAAATGTGCAGAGAGTATTTTAGTGGAATCCTTTGATATCGGCTAATCAGTTAGATAAGTTTATTTTGTTATGTTCAATGCAAGAAAAATGGCAAACTTGACACTTGTTTTATTCTTTATCTTGGTATAGTTTTACTAGTGTAGTGGAGGTTGAAATACCTTCAATTTTCATATTAGACTTGATTAGTTTCAGTTCTTATTAAGTTTTTAGTATGGTTATAGTTGTAAGTAATTAAAGGGGGCTTTTGCCCCTTTTTTATTGTTCTATTTTTTCTCTCCTAAATAATCTTTCATTTTAAATGATGAATCATTCTATTAATTGATTGGGTATTTATAATTTTGTTTTACAGCACTGTTTTTATTGCATAAGAAAGATTTTCATGACACACACATATATTTCACAAAGACTTTTTATTCTTCTTATTTTTCTTGTAAGTAATCTTTTTGTTTCGGCACAAAGTATTTCTTTGGAAGAAAATCGCTTAATTGATAAATTGTCTGAATCCAATCAATGGGCAGATTCCCTTTTATCGACTTTAAGTGATGATGAAAGGATCGCTCAATTGTTTATGGTTGCAGCTTACTCAAATAAAGGAAAGGAAGAATCGGAGAAAATTTCCAATTTGGTGAGTGAATATCAAATTGGAGGAATTATTTTCTTTCAAGGAGAGCCAGGAAAGCAGGTGGAATTGACTAATTGGTATCAAAGTTTGGCTAAAGTTCCTCTTTGGATTGGAATGGATGCAGAAATAGGATTAGGAGCTAGGTTACAGCAAACTATAAGTTATCCAAGACAAATTATGCTTGGAGCAATTCAGGATGATGAATTGATTTTTCAATTGGGAAAACAGATCGGGAAAGAATGCCTAAGATTAGGTGTTCATATAAATTTCTCTCCAGTGATGGATGTGAATAATAATCCAATAAATCCAGTAATTAATAGCCGTTCCTTCGGCGAGGATCGCTATAATGTGACCAATAAATCTTATGCTTTTGCTTCCGGAATGCAAAAATCAGGTATTATTGCTGTAGGCAAGCATTTTCCTGGTCATGGAGATACTGAAACAGATTCACATTTTGACCTACCATTGGTCGATCATCCTATTGAAAGACTTGATTCTATTGAATTATTTCCATTCCGCGGTTTAATAAATAATGGATTAGGGGGAATTATGGTTTCTCATTTAAACGTGCCTGCACTTGATTCGCTACAAAAGGTTGCTACACTATCCAAACCTATTGTTTCTCATTTACTAAAGGACAAAATGGGGTTTAAAGGATTGGTTTTTACGGATGCTTTAAATATGCAAGGCATTCGTAAATTTTATCCGAAAGGAGTGGTTGATGCTAAAGCCTTGATTGCAGGGAATGATGTGCTTCTTTTTACCGAAGATGTTCCTG
>JBFFMG010000134.1:0-9023 GCA_041554215.1 Labilibaculum sp. | reverse complement strand
TTTGGTAAATGAGACAACAATTAGTTATTTTTTAATTATTGTAAAGAGTGGAAATATCTTTGATTTTGTAAATCTTGAATCATTTTTATTATTTAATTTGCAATAGAAAGAGTAGTTTGTATCTAAAATGAAAGTTCAGTTTAATTGATTATTAATCAGTGTTATAAAACAACTGTAAACAGTGTTATGAATGTTAAGATAAGAAAATCCGATATCAATGATTTTAATTTTTTACTAAAATTAGAAGAGGAGTCTTTTCCTGTTTTTCAAAGAAGTACAAAACAGAGTATCAAACATGGTATTCAAAGTGAGTTTCAGGAGATATTAATTATTGAAACAAAAGATAAAACCAGACTGCCTTTTGGAGCATTGGTTTTGTTTAAATATAGTAAATCGTTACGAATATATTCAATCGCGATATTGCCTGAATTCCAAAATATGGGATATGGTGATTTTTTACTTAAACATGTATTCGAGTTTGCGAATCGCGAGCATTACGAAAAAATATTGATTGAGGTAAGCGCCAAAAACACAAAACTAATTGATTGGTATAAGGACAGGGGATTTTATTTGTTTGAAAAAATAGCCGATTATTATGGTGAAGGAGAAGATGCTGTGAAAATGGAATTTAAAACCAATGTTGCATCCTGTTCGCATAAAACAACCAACATTATTGTAATTAATCAACCTTATAAATGGACATTTACAGATATAAATGCGAAGATTATTTCAGTAAAAGAATACATTAGTAATCCAATATATCAAACCAACACAGATTTTAGAATATTTAACTTGTGTAGTTCCTACAAGTATCAAAGTTTTGGTTATTATGTTTCTTTACTTGCTTCGGCACGTGGGCAGCGAATTATTCCTAGCACAATAACTATACGTGATTTTCGGATACTAAATGTAATCCATTCAGTAGCTTATGATATTGAGGGTTATATCAATAAATCATTATTAAAAGAAAAGGGGAATACATTTTCTTTGAATATCTATTTTGGCCAAACAAAAACAAAATCGTATGCCACTCTGGCATCTAAACTTCATCAATTGTTTGAAGCTCCTTTGTTTAAGGTTGATTTTATTAAACATGATGAAAAATGGATCATTAAAAAGATTCAGGTGATTACTTTAAATAAAGTGCCTGAAGAAGATTTAAATGATGTATACGAATTTGCAAAAAAGTATTTCAGTAAAAAAAGGTTTAACAATACGAAGTTTGTTAATTACAAGTACGATATTGCTGTACTTGTTGATCCTAAGGAAGAGAATTCCCCCTCGTGTCCGAAAGCCTTAGAGAAATTTAAAAGTGCAGCTAATCGAAAAGGATTATACTTAGAGTTTATCACAAAAAAGGATATCGATAAAATTAATGAATTTGATGCCTTGTTTATTCGAGAAACAACAAGTGTAAATGATCATACTTATGAATTTTCCAGAACGGCTTATGCCGAAGGCTTGGTGGTGATTGACGATCCCTGGTCAATTTTGAGATGTTCCAATAAGATTTATCAAAATGAAATATTTAAAAAGCATAAATTATTAACTCCTGAAACGAGTATATTCACTAAAAATTTATTTGATAAAAAGGTTTTAACTCAAATGAATTATCCTCTAGTGCTTAAACAACCCGATAGTGCTTTTTCATTGGGAGTAATAAAAGTTGAAAACAAAGAGGAAGCTCTCATTGAAATGAATAAACTTTTTAAAATTTCGGATATGGTTGTTTGTCAGGAATTTTTGTACTCCGATTTTGATTGGAGAATAGGAATAATTGATAACACGCCACTGTTTGCATGCAAGTATTATATGTACAAAGATCATTGGCAAATATACAATTGGAAGGGCGAAGAGGATGATAAATCAGGTAACTCCGAAACGGTTAGCATCGAAACGGTTCCTGATATTGTTGTGCAAACAGCCTTAAAAGCATCAGCTTTAATTGGGGATGGCTTGTATGGGGTGGATTTAAAGATGATAGATGGTAAAGTTTATGTGGTTGAAGTAAATGACAATCCGAATATTGATGCAGGTATTGAGGATTTTGTATTAAAGGATAAATTGTACGATACGGTTATTGATTCTATTTATCAGAGAATAGAAATCGCCAAAAATGTTCAGAAAATAGATTTTAGAAGAAAATAAGCTATGAAATTTATTTTTTTACTTCTCTTGCTTCTTTTGCTAGGTGCTGTTTCAGGAAAATGTCAGAAATCTCATGAAGTATATTTGCAGCTTTCCATAGACGAATTAGTGGCTAAGGCCGATAGTTTGGAAAATAAGCAAGTAGAAGTTATTGGACTTGTGGCTCATATATGTGGTGTTGATGGACATAAAATGAAGTTGAAATCTCCAAACGGATCAATTTTTAAAATAGTACCCTATAATCTTGATGAAAGTTTCGATTCGGCACTCAAAAATCAATTGGTTTGTGTGCGGGGAGTTGTTGAAATTAGACGCATAGAGAAAGCTTATGTAGACAGGATGGAAAAGGAGGGAACTTTGCTTTGCCACATTGATCACACACTCCATGTAAAGATAAGCCTTGGGTGAATAATAAAATTGAATTGGGAGAGGATGTCGAAATTGTAGAAAAAGACATTGCCAAACTAAGAAAGCAGCTGAAGGAAAATGGAAGGGATTATATCACCTATGTCTCTATTAGAGCTACCAAACTTGAATTGTTGGACGAATAAAACTAAAGTTCGACTAATTATATGGTGATTTTTTATTCATCATTTCAATTAAGATGTTTCTTATGCCAATATCGTTCTGATATTGGCATTTTGTATATTCAGAACTTCCACATCACGAATTTTAAGTTTACTTAAACAGGCAATATCTATCTGTAAAAAAAAAGTGATTGTCACCCAATGAAAAAATTGACTACTGCAGTAAAAATTCTTAACTTGATATAAGATGTTGCCCATCAGATTTTTATATTCAAATTATTGTTTCATTTAAAAATTATATGCTATGTCAAGTACAGGAGGAATTATCGCGGGATTGTTAACTGGCTGCGCAATAGGTGTTGGTTTAGGGATTCTTTATGCTCCCGACAAAGGGGAGGTAACTCGTAAAAAAGTGAAAGCGAAAGCAAAAGAAAAAGCCGATGAAATTGAACTTGCGTTCGAAAAGAGCATGTCGAAAATGCGGGATAAAATGGACGAATTAATTGTGGAACTGGAAAAGAAATTAGAAGAATTCAGGAGAAAAGAAAAGGAAGAAGAAGAATTAGTATAATTTCAAAATTTGTATCCGTTTATTACTAGAATTAGATTGTTGATAATTAGTTTACTAATACAAAAAGCATTGGAAAAAATCTCTAATCAGTTCAAACAATTGAAAGAATTATTAATTGAGTATTTCGATTCGAATGTAGAATATTATAAGTTTGCTGGTTTCGAAAAATTAATGCGACTTGTTGTATTCATGACGTTTACAGCAGTGTTTTTCGTACTGGTTGCATTTGCAATGCTTTTATTTAGTTTGGGTGCAGCGGTTTGGCTTAACGATTTGCTAAAAAGCGAAATTGCTGGTTATGTGAGTGTTGGTGTTTTCTATTTGCTTTTGTTGTTTTTGGTTTATCTGCTTAAAAAACCATTAATTGAGCGCCCTTTAATTAAATTATTCCACCAGTTTCTCTTCAATCATGAGGATGAAAAAAACAGTTGAAACCGCTTTCTTTTGATGAAAATTCTAACTCTTAAGGTGATTTTTGTATGCATTATAAAATCTTACAGAACTGTAAAAAAAGATAATTTATGAAACGGTTTCATTCATTAAAAGATATTAAACAGGAGAGATACCGCCTATATTTGGAAAAGGAGTTGGCTGGGTATAAATTAAAATATTTTGTTCGAAATGTTAAATCTAGTTATTCTATTGAAAATATTTTTCAGGAAAGCATTGGTAATTGGGTAAGTCGACTTATCGGACGATTTATTTGGAAGAAAACCTCTCCTGAAAAATCTGCAGATGCCAATAGTTGAAAGAGGAGATTTCGATTCAAATCAAGTGGCTGTATTTCAGAAAAAATAATTGTTAAAATTTGAGGCTGATGAAAGGAAAATTTCATCAGCCTTTATTGCTTATTAAGCAGTGAAGGTGGAATTGAGAAGGATTATGTGTACATTTTTATCTTAAAGCAATAAATGCAAAGCTTTGCGTAGAATTATTTCAATTGTTTTTTGTCAATTGAAAGTTACATTTAAATGCAAAAGTGTTAAAAATTAAAAATGCTGATAATCAGAGTTTAAACCTTCTTATTTAGACAATGTTTAGATTGAAAAAAGCAATTGGGAATCGTAAGATTTGGAAATTGGGGATTTTTCCTCTTATATTTGTCGCATAGATTTGTCAGCGTAATCAGATCGAAAGAGAGATTGTAAATGTTCGTTGACAAAGTTAAAACAATATGAATCTTTGAGGTTCAAACTAGCAAAAAAAATATGCAATTTAATTCAATACTTATTATTAGTGTCATTATTCGCGTCCTTCTGGACACGATTCGAGGCTAAGCATATTTAAATTAAACGAATTTAGTTTTACAAAATATCTAAGGCCTCTTCCAAAACGAAGGGGCTTTTTTTTTGATCCGGTTATTGTATGTTATCATTTAAGGTAGTCATTATCGTCATTATTATTTCAATTGTCATTATTAGAATGACGATGAGGAGAGACGTGCACACACAATAACTTTCGTAACCAAACGAAATTATTTAGCGCTCTTTCCAACGAAAGGGCGTTTTTTTTGCCCCAAACTGAAACAACAAAATAAACTATTAACGAATTAACCAAAATGTATAAAAATAAATTACGCAGCGATCAAACCACACAAGGCCGAAGAATGGCTGGAGCAAGAAGCTTGTGGCGTGCAAACGGAATGGAGGAGAAAATGTTCGGTAAGCCGGTTATTGCGGTGGTGAACTCTTTTAGTCAATTTGTACCAGGACA
Organism: Labilibaculum sp.; assembly: GCA_041554215.1. GTDB lineage: Bacteria > Bacteroidota > Bacteroidia > Bacteroidales > Marinifilaceae > Labilibaculum. The sequence continues at coordinate 4,064 of JBFFMG010000134.1, read as the reverse complement.
TGCGCACCTGCAAAATGTTGGGCAAATGGTGAAAAAGGAGATTGAAAAATCTGGCTATTTTGCTGCTGAATTTAATACAATTGCCATCGACGATGGAATTGCGATGGGACACGATGGAATGCTTTATTCATTGCCTTCACGCGATGTTATTGCCGATAGTGTTGAATATGTTTGCAATGCTCATAAGGTTGATGCAATGATTTGTATCTCCAATTGCGATAAAATTACACCTGGAATGATGATGGCTGCGATGCGATTAAACATTCCTACTGTTTTTGTTTCGGGCGGACCAATGGAAGCTGGTGAATCGAAAGGTGAGAAGCTTGATTTGGTTGATGCGATGGTGAAAGCTGGAGATGATAGTGTAAGCGACGCGCGCATGCAGGAAATTGAAGAGTCTGCTTGTCCTACTTGCGGTAGTTGTTCTGGAATGTTCACAGCCAACTCAATGAACTGTTTGAATGAGGCTTTAGGTTTGGCTTTAGCAGGAAACGGAACTTTATTGGCTACTCATAAACTACGTAAAGATTTATTTATGGATGCTGCTAAATGCATCGTAGATATCACAGATAAATATTATAAAGAAGGTGATGATCGTGTGTTACCAAGATCAATTGCCACAATAGATGCTTTTAGGAATGCAATGACCTTGGATATTGCTATGGGAGGATCTACAAATACTGTACTTCACTTGTTGGCAATTGCTCATGAAGCCGAGGTGGATTTTACCATGAAAGATATGGATGAGTTGTCTCGCAAAACACCAAATTTGTGTAAGGTAGCTCCTAATTCTCCTAAATATTACATCGAAGATGTGAACAGAGCTGGCGGAATCATGAGTATTCTTGCTGAATTGGATAGAGGAAATCTTTTAAATACGGATGTTTATCGGGTAGATTCTGTGAATTTAAAAGAAGCATTGGCTTTAAATGATTTATGTTCTGATAAGCTGACTGATAAGGCATTGGCGATTTATCATTCAGCCCCAGGTCAGACTGGAAGAAATCTAAGTTTTGCTTCTCAGAACATGGCTTTTAAGGAGCTGGATAAAGACCGAAAGAATGGTTGCATCAGAAGCATTGAAAATGCTTACACAAAAGATGGCGGATTGGCTGTGCTTTTCGGAAATATTGCTCCTAATGGAAGTATTGTAAAAACAGCAGGTGTTGATGAATCAGTTTTCGATTTTACAGGCACTGCAAAAGTATATTATTCGCAAAAAGATGCTTGCGAAGCAATTCTTACAAAACAGATTAATGCTGGTGATGTTGTTGTAATTCGTTACGAAGGACCAGCAGGTGGCCCAGGAATGCAGGAAATGCTGTATCCAACCTCTTACCTAAAATCAATGGGATTAGGTGCTAAATGTGCTCTGATTACCGATGGACGTTTTTCTGGTGGAACCTCCGGATTATCAGTAGGTCATGTATCGCCCGAAGCAGGAGCTGGTGGAGCAATTGCATTAATTCAGAATGGTGATAAAATTGAAATAAGCATTCCTAATAGAAGTATTAATGTCTGCATTTCTGATGAAGAATTAGCACAGAGAAGAAAAGAGGAAGAAGCATTCGGCAAAGAAGCATTTGTGCCAAGAGGACGTAATCGTCAGGTTTCAAAAGCGCTTCAGGCATATGCAAGACTCGTGTCTTCGGCAGATAAAGGAGCAATTAGAGAATTGTAAATTATTAATTATTAATTAGGAATTAATAATTGAGTCATAAAGCGGTAAGTTTTCGACTTTCAATTTTTGACTATAAAAAAAACACTATGGAAGTAGCAGCAAAAACAAAAAATATAAATGGAATGACTAAAACCATTGAAAGAATTTCGGGAGCAGAGATATTGGTTCGAAGCCTTATTCAGGAAGATGTAGATACAATGTTTGGATACATTGGTGGTGCAATTATGCCTGTTTACGATGCTTTGTACGATTATCAAGATGAAATGAAACAGTACATGTCTCGACATGAACAAGGAGCAATGCATTCTGCTCAGGCATATGCGCGAATCAGTAAAAAACCGGGTGTGTGTTTTACGACTTCGGGTCCTGGTGCAACAAATGTAATTACTGGATTGGCCGATGCATATCTGGATTCAACACCAATGGTTGTAATTACCGGACAGGTAGCCAGTGGTTTATTGGGCACAGATGCTTTTCAAGAAACCAATATGGTGGGTTTATCAATGCCAGTTACGAAATGGAATTTTCAAATCACAAGTGCTGACGAAATTGCTAAAATAATTGCCAAAGCATTCTATATTGCTCGTTCTGGTCGTCCAGGTCCAGTATTAATTGATATTACTAAAGATGCTCAGATTGCTAAAGCAGATTTTGACTATAAAAAGTGTGAAAAAGTTCGTTCCTATCAACCAGTTCCTAAAATAGATCAGTCGGAAATTGAAGCAGCAGCTGCATTAATCAATGGTGCAAAGAAACCATTGCTTTTGGCCGGACAAGGAATTTCTCTCTCGGGAGCTGAAAAGGAATTGATGGAATTTGTTGAGAAAACTAAAGTTCCTGTTGCTTGTACTTTATTGGGCTTATCATCATTCCCTACCGATCATCCATTGTATGTTGGTATGTTAGGAATGCATGGAAATTATGGTCCGAATATGAATACCAACGAATGTGATGTTTTAATTGCGATTGGTATGCGTTTCGACGATAGAGTAACAGGAGATACTGCAAAGTATGCCAAACAAGCAAAAATCATTCACATTGATATTGATCGATCGGAACACAACAAGAATATTATGGTTGATGTGCCTGTATTTGCTGATGCGAAACAAGCTTTAACCGAATTAAATAAGTTGGTTAGCGGTCAGGAAAAACCAGAATGGATGAAGTCTTTCAAAGATTACTATCAGCTTGAATTTGATAAAGTAATTAGCAAACAGGCTTATGCCAATAAGGATAACATTAACATGGCCGAGGTAATTCGATTGTTATCGGAGCAGACCAAGGGAGAAGCTATTTTATGTACCGATGTAGGTCAGCATCAAATGACAAGTGCCAGATATTACGAGTTTAAAAAACCAAATACTCAGATTACTTCTGGAGGATTAGGAACCATGGGATTTGGTCTGCCTGCAGCTATTGGAGCTCAAATAGCCGATATGGATGCAACGGTTGTATCTGTTTCGGGAGATGGTGGATTTCAAATGACTTTACAAGAGCTTGCTGTAATCAAACAATATCACTTGCCAGTTAAAACAATTGTACTGAACAACTCATTTTTAGGAATGGTTCGTCAGTGGCAGGATTTATTTTTTGAGCAACGATTTTCAAATACACAGTTAGAGAATCCGGATTTTGTAAAGATCGTTGAAGGATATGGAATTAAGGGCAGAAGAGTATCTAAAAGAGAAGATTTGGATGCTGCAATAAAAGAGATGTTGGAAACTCCAGGAGCTTTCTTTTTGGAAGTAATTGTTGAAACAGAGAGTAATGTTTTACCGATGATTGCACCCGGAGCAGCAGTATCAGATATGCGTTTAGAATAAGTAATAAGGTAACAGGAAAAAGTTTAAAGGCTGGAAGAGAAGAGAATAATAAGTCATTTTATTGAGTTTTTTCTCGTATCTCATTTCTCACATCTAATATCTAAATAAAATGAAAGAATATACAATAACGGTTTTTTCTGAAAACGACATAGGTTTGTTGAATGAGGTAACCATAGTTTTCTCGCGAAGAAAAATAAACATCGAGAGTTTAACAGTTTCTGAATCGGAAGTAAAAGGGGTTTCGAGATATACCATCGTTGCTTTTATGGATGAAATGAAAGTTGAGAACGTGGTTCGTCAAATCGAAAAAATTATAGGAGTATTCAAGGCCTTCTATTTTGAGGCTGATGAGATTGTACATCAGGAAGTGGCACTGTTTAAAATAGCTAACTCCCCCGATTTAAATGGGAATTTGGAAGCTTTGATGAGAAGCCAGAATGCAAAGATACTAACTGTTCATCCAGATTTTCTGGTAATCGAAAAAGTTGGGTACAAAGCAGAAAATCAGGAATTGTTTAATGAGTTGGAACAATTTGGGGTGTTGCAGTTTGCCCGATCTG
>JBFFMG010000133.1:0-9063 GCA_041554215.1 Labilibaculum sp. | reverse complement strand
TTTCCAGAAAACACTGAAGGTCTGCACATTCCTTTTAAAAATGCAGATATTAACCTAAATCCATATTTCATCGAGCACAACATAAATTTATGGAAAAACACAGGTAAAAAGCCCAATTTTCTAGTTTTCAGACATCTCGAAGAATATGCTCTTAGCGTAAAGCATCATCTTAATTCACAACTTACCATAAATGGGACAGTATCATACAATCGAAAACCTTTGAATAAAGTGTATTGGGAAGGAGATAGTCACTCCGTTACATATGGAAAATTCTGTTTTCCAGCAACCTATAGCGAAGACATACTATTAAGTCCCAAACTACCTGGATTTAGGTTTGTACCTGATAAAATTCAATTCAAAAATATTTCTGAAAACTCAATTCAAAACTTTATTGCTGTTCCTGTTGATATACAGGAAAAAATGGTTGCTTACTTCCCCTTCACCAGTAAAGTTCAAGATGAAGGTCCCGATAAAATAAGAGTGAAAAATTCAAATGTGAAAATAGTATTTGATTCAAAACGTAATGAAGTAGGCGAATTTGATGGCAGTTCATTTATAGAACTACCAAGTGCTAATAAGCTAGGTGTTTCAGACAACGATTTCACAGTTAGTGCATGGATAAAAATTAGCAGAAAAAATGATGATCGTAAACGTGATTTCACCTTGCTTGGTACTGAAGAAAACCATTATAGGGGCGGACTACATTTACAAACCAGAAAAAGTAAACCTTATTTTGGTTTTTACTCTAATGACCTATCTGGAAATACAGAATTAGATGCCAATAGGTGGTATCATATTGTATGGAGATACTGCAAGTTTAACCAAGAACAAGCCATATTCGTAAATGGCTCATTAAATGTCTCCTCCCTTAATCATCCAGCATTTATTAGTAACAGTAACCTACACATCGGCAAATCAATTAATGAAAATAATTACTTCGAAGGTAGAATAGATGATATTGTAATTTGGAATCGTGCTCTTGGAGAAGAAGAGGTTTGGAATTTGTATCAAGATGTATTTTACTTAAATGAAAATCAATTCGTAAACTATTTCCAGAGAAATAAATTATTTTGGGGTATTGGATTTTTCCTCCTTCTTATTCTATTGACCATTAGAATTTACAAAAAAAGATCGAAGCAAAATAAAAAGCGTAAGGCTGATTTTAAGCCAATTAAAACAACTAAACAAATTCCCAATTCTAATTCAATAAAATTGTTTGGTGAATTTCAGGTTATTGACAAAACAGGTCAAGATATTACGGAAAAATTTACCCCTAGATTAAAACAAATATTTTTATTACTGATTATCCATAGTCAAGAAAAATCAAATGGAATATCATCCGAGGAATTCCGACGCATTATATGGCCCTCATTTATGAGAAAAAACGCAATAAATAACCGTGGTGTATCAATCAGTAAACTTAGGCATTTGCTTGACCTAATGGAAGGGGTTAAAATCTGCAATCATCAAGAAAGATGGAAAATTACCATTACTGATAATGTTTATTGTGATTATTACGATTGTCTTAACTATTTAAATTCTGATTTATTTAGTAAACGAGATGAACTTTACTCCTTTCTAGATACCATAAGAAGAGGTGTTTACCTATACGACTCAACCTACCCATGGCTTGATGATATTAAAGGAAAAGTAACTAATAATGTTATTGACATTCTAACTCGTTTACTGGATGAATTTGATATAAATCAATATCCTGAATTGGTAAATCAAATTTCAGATCGCATACTTATGGCAGATGATATTAACGAAGATGCATTAAGATATAAAATTAAAGCATTATTGGTTTTGAGTCAAACAAATCAAGCTAAATTCCTATATAAGTCATTTAAATTAAGATACTTCGAGCTACACAACCAAAAATACACACAATCATTTGAAAATTTAATCCATTAAGCTTCTTATACGCAGAAATACCACAATATCGTTAAAAAAAACACGCAATAAACTCACATCTTTTTGAAGACCACCACAATCTAAAAACTATAGTTTAAATATAATAATCCACCAATAAACTACTTGACAATCCTTCATTAGTCTTCAAGTAAATTAATGCTCCAAGCAGTGTGAGTACTTATATTAATTTTTTAAACACAATAAATAATCGCATCATTAAAATCGCAAATCGATATCAAAAGGTATATTTTGCTCTCCCAAAAAATAAGTTCCTAAAGTAGTATTATTTAAAATTTAATCCGAAGTATGTTCTTCATCAAAATCAGATAACGGCTCCAATCAAATCAGCCATTAGGTTAAGAATTAAATTATCGCTTGCATACTCTTGAAAAACAAACCCCAACTTTCTATCATTCCCTCCATGCCTAATCTACAAAACAAACACTGTTTCATATTTCCCCATACAAAATAAATACAATTCAATTAGCTGTAAAGATTCAAAAAAAAATGTGTTTCACTCCCTTTATTTAACATATACAACACCCCATTTTAATCTATTATTAAAGAATAAGCTGAACAAAAAAACAATAAACATCTTGAACTATTAGTTTTAATAAGCAAACTTAAATTTATTAAAAAAAACTAATCTTACGATGTTAACCCTTGTATATCTGCTGTTTACAACTCCATATTAATATCAAATTAATATACAATTAACTCGCATGAAATATTAATTTAAGCTTAAACTAAGGTCTAAAACTTATAATTGTGTGAAAATATATTATAGCCCTAAAAGTTAAGATGAAGAATGGCAAACAAGATTAAAAAAATAAGGAAATATAAATTTTATTTCATACTTCTATTAGGCTTCACAGTAGCCTACTTATTACAATTTTCCACAAATAAGGCAGTGGAATATACTTCTACCGACAAATATTGCTTTTCATGTCACCTTCATGATCATGCCGAAGAGTCATGGCGATTCTCACCACACGTTAACAATAAAGGCGGTGTAATCGTTCACTGTGTTGATTGCCATTTACCCCCAAAAGGTCAAGCTCATCTTCTCGCAAAAGCGAAACATGGTAGTAAAGATCTTTATGGTATGTTATTTAAAGATTCTACCGATTTTAAGTGGGCATCAAAAAGAAATGTGACAAGTGCAAATAAATTTACCTATCAGGAATCCTGCTTAAAGTGTCACTCTAATCTTTTCCCTACAAGCCTAAGTGTTAAAGGGGAAGATTCTCATTTGTACTATGAAGCAAACAAAGATGAATTAACCTGTTTAAACTGCCATTTGCATGTAGGGCATTATAATCCAAATGCATTACATGCCTCTAACTTAGATTTTGGCCTTAAGGATACAAACAAAGAAATTTACACAGATGCATATGAAATAACATCATTCAAGCATTTTACTGAAAAAATACCTGGAACTAGCGTATCATTTGACATGATGGCGATACCTGCTGGGGAATTCAAAATTGGTAGCCCAAATGGTGAGGATTATCGTAAAAAAGACGAAGGTCCAGTTAAAAATGTAAAAGTAAGCAGATTTTTCATGGCTAAAATCGAAGTATCATGGAATGAGTATTTAGCTTTCTTTAACGAAACAGCTTCAGAAGGACGAAAAGAAGCTACTGCTGAAAATGATAAAAAAGAGAGTGAAGTAGATGTAATATCGGGTGCAACACCACCGTGGGGAGCACCAGATCAAGGTTGGGGTAAAGGAACTCGTCCTGCAATTACCATGTCGCATCATGCAGCTGAAGTTTATTGCAAATGGTTATCGCAAGTAACAGGCAAAAAATATCGCTTGCCTACCGAAGCGGAGTGGGAATATGCTGCACGAGGAGGAAAAACTACTCCTTATTTCTTCGAAGGCGAACCTTCTAACTATTCAAATAAAAATAGTTGGAATAAAATATTTGGACAGGATACTTCTACAATTGCTAGATATGTGATTTATGATGCAAATAGTGAAGGAAAAACTCAAACGCCAAATATGGTTAAAGAGAACCCATTTGGACTTGTAAATATATTGGGTAATGTTTCTGAATTTTGTTCCGATTGGTATAGCCCAAATGCTTATGCGCAATACAAAACAAAAACTATAATTGATCCAAAAGGTCCTGCCAAAGGAAAAGAACATGTTGTAAGAGGTGGAGCGTTTAATTCAGATGCAAGTGCTGTAAGAAGTGCTGCCAGAGATTACACTGAAACAAAAAAATGGTTGAAGACTGATCCTCAAATGCCAAAAAGTATCTGGTGGTACTCAGATTGTGTTCATGTTGGTTTCAGAGTTGTATGTGAAGTTGATTCTGAAATCCCTGAAAAATAATTAGTCAAAGAATAAAGTGATCACATTGGAATACTTGTCAACATGCAGAGGCGAATATAAATTCCAATTTTCTACTGAAAAAAAACAATAATGCTATGAGTAAGAAAGAAGTCTCAAGAAGAAGTTTTATTCAAAAAACAGCCACAGCAACAGTATTTGGTGCTATTGGCATGTCAGCTATTTTATCTTCGTGTAGTAAAAAATCCCCAAAAGAATTGGGTTTGCCACCATTGCTTAATAAAGCACCAAAAGGTAAAAAATTAAAAGCCGGATTGGTAGGCTGTGGTCACCGTGGAACTGGAGCTTTGCTAAATTTCTTAAGTTCTGGTTCTGGATTGGAAGTAGTTGCTTTAGCAGATGTATTCGAAGATAAGGTTGAAGCTTGTAGAACAAGATTAAAAAAATATAAAATTGAGTTGGATGACGACAAGTGCTTTGTTGGATTCGATGCCTACGAACGCTTAATGGAATCAGACATAGATGTTGTTTTACTAGCGACTCCTCCTCATTTCAGACCTGATCATTTTAAAAAAGCTGTTGAGCAGAAGAAACATGTATTTATGGAGAAACCTGTTGCGGTTGACCCAGTAGGTATTCGTTCAGTAATTGCCTCCGCAAAAAAAGCTGAAGCTTTGGGTTTAAATGTAGTCACAGGAACCCAACGCAGACATCAGCGCGATTATATCGCCACATACGAACAAGTTGCCAATGGTGCTATTGGAGATGTCGTAGCTGCTAAGGCATTCTGGAATCAGGAACATGTTTGGTTCAGAAGAAGAGAAGAAGGATGGACAGATATGGAATACATGCTTCGAAACTGGAATAACTTCTGTTGGCTATGTGGGGATCACATTTTGGATACACACGTTCACAATATTGACATTATCAACTGGTTTACAGGAAAACATCCAATTAGTGCTGTTGGTTATGGAGGAAGACATCGAAGAGTTACAGGTGATCAGTACGATTTTTTCAGTATCGACTTTGATTACGGGAATGGCCTATTTTCTCACAGTATGAGTCGCCAAATTGACAATTGTGCAAATTCAACCGGTGAGTTAATTGTTGGAACCGAAGGATATACCAATTGTAAAAATACCATTTACAATTTAGATGGAAGCATCAAATGGCAATATGAATATCCAAAGGATAAAGACGGGAAATCAACGAACGTTGTAAAAATACCACCCTATATTCAGGAACATATCCACTTGGTAACAGCTATTAGAACCAATGAATATGTAAATGAAGCAGAACAAACAGCATTATCTACATTAACAGCTATAATGGGTAGGGAATCTGCTTATTCCGGTAAAAAAATTAACTGGGAAGAAATCATGAAATCAGAACTCAAATTAGGCCCAAGTGAATACTCAATGGGAGATGTTGATATGGAATTTGAAGTTCCAATTCCAGGAACCGCAATTAAATCTTAACTAGAAATCTTAAAAAAATGGTAGCTGCTAGTTCTAGCACAGCTGCCATTGCATAAGTAATTAAAATACTAACCCAATTAAATAACCTCCAACCCATGAAGGATAATTCTCGAAGTCGACGCAATTTTTTAAAAAAAGGTGCAACTGCTGCAGTAGGCCTTATGGTCCTTCCACAAATAATACCAGCTTCGGCTCTTGGGAAAAATGGGTTCGTTGCTCCAAGTAACCGTATTGAAATGGGTCTAATTGGTTCCGGTGGAATGGGAATGGCAAATTTAAGACATTTTTTGGCCAATAAATCGGTTCAAGTTGTTACAGTCTGTGATATTGACCAAAGACAAATTAATAGTTCCTTAAAAATGATTAAGGATGTCTATGGTAAACAAGAAGCACGTTCTTATGGAGATTATCGAGAAATGCTTGCCAAAGAAAAATTAGATTCTGCAATATTAGCTCTTCCTGATCACTGGCATTCTATTATAGCAGTATCTGTAGCAAATCAAGGAATTCACATTTATGGTGAAAAACCATTAGCGCGTACTATAAAAGAAGGTAGAGCTATTGTTAATGCTGTAAATAAAAATAATATTACTTGGCAAACGGGTAGTTGGCAAAGATCAGTAAACCATTTCCATAGAGGTTGTGAATTAGTAAGAAATGGTGCAATAGGTAAAATAGAACGAGTAGAAGTTGGGCTCCCAAATGGTCGCCCTTCAATTGGTACTCCTCCTGTTCAAGAAGTGCCCGATGGTGTAAACTGGGACATGTGGCTAGGACCTGCACCTAAGGTTCCTTACCGAGGTGTTATGCATTTTAATTGGAGATGGATTATGGATTATTCTGGAGGTCAATTAACCGACTGGGCAGGTCATCACGTGGATATTGCTCATTGGGGATTGGGCTATGACAATAAAGCTCCAATCGAAGTTCAAGGAAAAGGAGTGTATCCAATTCAAGGGATTTACGATGTTCCCGTTGAGTATGATTTTACTTGCCTATACGACACAGGAGTATGTCTAAGAGTTGCCAATTCAGGAGCTTATTCTGGCAGAAGCGGAAAAGGTACAGATATAGAGAACAAAAGAACCGGAATGGGTACTGTTTGGTATGGAGAAAAGGGATGGATTCATGTATCACGCGGTGGTATTTGGGCTAGCGATGCTAAACTACTGGAAACTGAAATTATCAATCCTATATATAAAAGTACCGATCACTGGAATAACTTTATAGACTGTATCAAATCTGGAGAAGAAACAATTACACCAGCTCATATAGCTCACAATTCTATTTCTGTTGCCCTGTTAGGAGAAATTGCCATGCTAACGAATGAAAAACTTAAATGGGATGCTAAAAATGAACAGTTTACCAACAATGAAAGAGCAAATCATATGCTTAGTCGCCCATTCAGACATCCTTGGACATTACCAAACAGTTTATAATCTATTAAGTTGTAAAATATGAAAAACATACTTAACAATCGGATATCAATTGTCATTACTATTCTGATGTTGATTTTTTCTGCCTGCAATAACGAAAAAAAGTATCAAGTTTTATTAGTGACAGGTCAATCAAATAGTGCACACAATTGGGAAGCTTCGCATGTAGCATTAAAAAAAATTATTAATAATACTGAAATCTTTGATTTGGATTTAGCAATCAGTCCTAAAAAGGGCTCTGACATGTCTGATTTTAATCCTGATTTTAAAGCTTATGATGTTGTTATGATCGATTACGATGGCGACTCATGGTCTGAGGCAACAAAAACCAATTTTGAACAATATGTAGCTAATGGCGGAGGTGTTGTTGTTGTTCATTCAGCAAATAATAGTTTCCCCGAATGGAAAGAATACAATATAATAACTGGCTTAGGCGGTTGGGGAAATAGAGATGAGAATGCTGGCCCATATGTTCGTTGGGAGAATGGAGAAATTATTAAAGATTCTAAACCAGGTAAAGCTGGTATGCATGGAGATAAAACACAATTTGTAGTTGAGACCAGAGATTCTTTACATCCAATTATGAAAGGACTTCCTTTAAAGTGGATGCACACAACAGATGAATTGTATGGACAATTAAGAGGACCTGGAAAGAACATAACTGTTCTTGCAACCGGTTGGTCCGATCCTAAAACTAATGGATCAGGTAATCACGAACCAATTTTATTTACAGTAAACTATGGAAAGGGTAGAATTTTTCAGACAGTACTTGGACATGTTGGATCTGATAAGGATTTAATTTCTTATAAAAGCGCATTGTTTATTTACACCATTCAACGAGGTGCCGAGTGGGCTGCTTCTGGAATTGTAAATCAGAAAATACCAGCAGATTTACCAAATATTGCGACTCCACTTATACTTCCCTCTTATAAACAATATACAGTAACTAATCTTTTTGAAAATGCGATGAAGTATGAGGTCGGAAAATCTAAAAAGTTTCCCAACCTAATTTCTCAACGAATCAGAAACCAAAAAGGTAAGCAAGAAGATATCGAAAATTTCGAAAACGAAATTATCAAATTACTAAACTCATCAGAAGCAACAAATGATTCTAAAAACTATTTCTGCAGAGAGCTTAGCTGGATGGGATCACAAAAAGCAATTCCGGTTCTGGAAACCTTAAGTAAAAATACTGAAACTGCTGAAATGTCAAATTATGCGTTAAGACGTCTAAAAAATTAAATATGGATAAATCTAGAAGAATATTTTTTAAAAATTCAATGACTCTTGCGGCGGGAGTTGGTCTGTTTTCAATGATGCCTGGAATGACCGGATGTTCTGCAAACGATAAAGTTACCGTAGGGCTTATTGGTTGTAAAGGGATGGGGTTCAATAATCTTAAAAGGTTTATGGAACAGCCTGATGTTGAAGTTGTAGCACTTTGCGATGTAGACCATAACATCCTAATGGAAAGAGCAAATGATTATATGAGAATCCAAAAAACTCTTTGCGAAATGCGTGGAATCAGCACAAAAAACATCAAAAAACCAAAACTATATAAAGATTTCAGGAAACTGATTGAAGATAGAGATATTGATACTGTAATTATTGGCACACCAGATCATTGGCATTGTTTGCCTATGACCTACGCCTGTGAAGAGGGAAAGGATGTATACGTAGAGAAACCATTGGGTAATACCATTGGAGAATGCATAGTAATGGAGCAAGCTGCAAATAGATACGATACCGTTGTACAAGTAGGACAATGGCAGCGAAGCGGAAAGCATTGGCAAGATGCAATAGACTATGTAAACACAGGAGCTTTAGGGAAAGTGAGCAAGGTTAAAACTTGGGCATTTCTAGATTGGCTTAAGCCAACAGTGAAAGCAAATCAACCTGTTCCTGAAGGAGTTGATTACAACTTCTGGTTAGG
>JBFFMG010000132.1:0-9144 GCA_041554215.1 Labilibaculum sp. | reverse complement strand
GGCAAAAACAGGCATAGGAACGTGTGCCTCTTGTTGCAAGATATGAAACGTCCATGTATAAAGCTTTCTACAAACAGGGAGATGATTACATGGTAAGTTCCATATGGCAAAAACTTAAAATCATAATCATATGAAAAAAGGGAAACATATCTGTTTCCCTTCGATAATTGTAGTTGTATGTAGTTAATTGTAATTTTTAATCTCTCTTTTGTTGAATCCGGATTCCTTACTGTTAATAGTGCCTTACAGGTAAATTAATATGGTTTACGATCGAATTGATCTCCTTACACATGAAAATCATAATCTTACAGCAAAATAATGCGCCTTACAGGTAAAATATCTTCTTACGCGTGGGTTTCAGATATCTTAGGCTAAGACAACTCTCATTTATTGAATTCATATTCCTATTGGAGCTATTTATATTTCAGTTGTCAATTTTAAATGCCTGTTGGGAGAATTAATATATCTGTTGCAAAACAAGTCAACAGTTATAGTGTGTTTAGCTGTTTTCCAAATTTTAGATTAAATGCTTTATCTGAAAAAAGTTCCTATAGCTGTGTCGGGTGCATTTCGTCGGTCAGCGGCTTTTTTTATTACAGCTTCTTTTTCGGCGTTGGTATATAAGGACCAGTTTCCAATTTCTTCGGTTGTTCTTCTGCATCCAAAACATACGCCGTTGCTATCTTGTCGGCAAATGCTTATGCATGGTGATTGTACATCTTCCATAATAGTTTCGTGTTATTTAAATTGAATACAAATAAAGTGAAATAATTTGAAATTGCAAGGAGATTATGCGCTCTTTTTCTGATTCACAGATAAATAATAAGATAAATAGAAAAATCCCAGACTGCAAAGTCTGGGATTTTCTCTAACCCTAATTACTAACCTAAATCTAATCTATGAAAAAAATCATTTTTTGTTTTTGTTCATTACAAATGTAATGCATAGGAGTGCTAAAAGGATTGAATTAAAGTTAATGAAACTTAAAAGATCATTGACTTATTTGGTATTTGCATTTTTCAAAAAAGCCTGCACATATCTAATTTCCGAGTAAGAGTAGTCAGAACCAAGAGCTTGTTTGCATTCATTTAAGCTTTCAATGCCTTCCTTTTCAAGCTGTTTTTTAATTTTCTTGATTTTTTTCTTGTCCACAAATTTATTCAGAGGCAACATGCCCAAACCTACGTAATGTGCCAAATGTTTTTCTATGGTAGCAACAGTAAGATCTCGGAATGCAGCTATTTCGCGTACATTTCTGCCATCCTGATACAATTCCAAACTCACTTCTTTGGTGTCTTGCTTCGAACTTGGCTTTTTTACTGTTGCTGGTTCCGAAGATGTAAAATTTAGCAATCCCAAATTTTGTCCTTGGCGATATTCCGAAACCATTTTGATCACATCCGCTCCGTAGCGTTCAATTTTTTTCTTCCCAAAGCCTTTCACATCTTTCAACTGATCGGCGGTGTAGGGCAGATTGTTGGCAATATCAACCAAACTTTGTTGCGAGGCAATGTAATAAACTGGCATGTTCATATTATCGGCCAGACTTTTTCTCCATTTCTTTAGTGTACGAAATAGATTGGGATGCTTTACATTCTCATCGACCACATCTTTTGGGCTCTTTAAACGAAAACTTTGCTTCTCGAAATGAGCTTTGGCTCTTACAGTTTGGTAATCGGCAGTATCGAATTTTTTCAAGCACGATTTTAAACTAACAAGTTTTACGCTTAACTTTTCGTTCAGCTGTTTAAGGTGTCCCTCAATTACTTTCTTTACACTTTGGTTATCGGTATCAAAACTAAAATCTTTTAGAATAGACTGCAAGTGTTCCTCCAGTTTACCTACGAAATAGGCCGAAGCTTTGCTGATTCTTTCCTGTGCTTCTTTGTTATCGTGTATGTCTTGTAAATCGCTGCAATATCGTTTTACCGATGGAATAAATTTTTCTCCCACGACTAAAATTTCCGGTCCCAGAAATGGAAATGCAGCATTCATTTTATCGGCTAAATTTCCCTGAATACTACTTCTGTTTTCCTGCAAATGCTTGTTGCAGTAATTAAAGCTTCGGTAAATATCATGAAAAGAAAACAGTTCTTCGAGAAGCTGAAACTGATATTTGCGAATAGAATTCTCTAAATTTTCTTCTCCAGGTGGATTGGCTTCAATATTTTGTGTGAATTTCGAAACGGCAGTATCACAAATTATGCCTGATTTATTCAGCGTTGATTTAAGCACCAATCCTTCCAAGGACTTACAGCGACTTAATGCCACATAAACCTGTCCGTGGGCAAAAGCGGCATTGGCATCTATTACTGCTCTTTCGAAAGTTAATCCCTGACTTTTATGAATGGTAATTGCCCAAGCCATTTTTAATGGGAACTGCGAAAAACCGCCCGAAATTGTTTCTTCTATCTCTTTGCTTTCCGGATTGATGCTGTAATTGATGTTGTGCCAATCTTCGGGATATACATCAATTTCGAAATTATCAGTCTCACATTTTACATGAATTACATCATCGCCAAAACCACTAACAGTTCCAATTTTGCCATTAAAATAGAGTTTCTCGGGCGAACTGTCGTTTTTTACGAACATTACCTGCGCACCTACTTTAAGCTGCAATTGCTCCTCGGTAGGAAAGGAGTATTCAGGAAATATGCCAGTAATGTTTGCTTTAAATTGCTGCGATTTTCCCTTTAGTTGCTTTAATTTTTCTTCATTTATTTTTTGAGCGCGCGCATTGTGTGTGGTTAGAGTGATATAGCCATCCTTATCGGTAGGTTTAAAATCGGGCAAATATCTCTTTTCCAATTCCTGATAAGAGGCTTGGGAGAGATTGTTGTTCCTTATTTCGTTCAGGATATTAATAAATTTTTCATCGTTTTGGCGATAAACATGTTGCAGTTCAATACTGATGTGCTGTGATTGCAGAAATGCTCGACTGCTAAAAAAGAAGGGGGTTTCGAAATGATTTCGAAGTAAACTCCATTCTTCATTTTTTACAACGGGAGGCAATTGCTGTAAATCTCCTATCATCAGAACCTGAACACCACCAAAAGGCAGATTTCTGTTTTTAAATTTACGCAGCACTTCATCAATTCCATCCAGCAAATCGGCTCTAACCATACTAATTTCATCAATAATCAGAAGGTCAAGCGATTTTATAATATCGATTTTTTCTTTTCGATACTTTCGGATGGGTGAATTGGATTCTTTTTGGGGATTTTTATCTTCATTAAGAATTTGGCCCGGCAATATGGGGCCAAAAGGCAACTGAAAAAAGGAATGAATAGTTACTCCGCCAGCATTAATGGCAGCTACACCAGTTGGTGCAACAACAACCATTCGCTTGGGTAATTCCTCTTTTAACTGACGCAAAAAGGTAGTTTTTCCGGTACCGGCCTTACCCGTTAAGAAAATTGTAGTGTTTGTGAATCGTACAAACTTGTGAGCCAGTTCCAGTTGTGAATTACTTTCCATTATATAAACATCAGTTTTTTGAGAAATTAAAAATACAAAATGTTAATGGGATTTGAGTAGCAAATTTATGTAAGATTAATTGGAAAGGATTCGTAATTGCCGATTTAGCGCAAAAGCTAAAATTCGAAATTCAATTTTTTTTATTAACAGGAAGAAGAGCCTGTTCTTTTTTATGCTGGGAATTTAGAAAGCAAGGAAGATTAGTGTGCAGGTAGCAAGTGCAGTTTAAGAAATGGTAATACCTGTGTGTTATTTCTAAGTAATCGGTAATTGGATATTCGGAACCATCCTGATGATGGTAGTTTCCCTGAGATAAATACTCCAAATCAATGTGAAGTACTTTCTCTGAAGGATTTACTTCTATAAATTTAATATCTTTTATCGACCAGGGAGCCTTAAGCTCCAGAGCTTCAATAAAGATTTTGAATTCATTCATTGCTTGTTGATTTTACTGTACAGATCCGGATGATATGAAATCCGGATCTGAACTTGTATGATTATTACTTTTTTCAATCACCAAAAGGTGAAAGAATTAAAAAGCATAGTTAAAATGCAATAAAAAGCGGGTACTACTTACGATATCTGAGTTGGCGACTGTTCCATCAATTTGAGTGGTTCCGTAGGCCGCAGCAGTGTAAATAACTTCACCGCCAATTCTCATTTTGCCAGCTAAAAACTCAATTCTTGGAGCTACCTGATACAGGTAATCGATATTGGACCCAAGACTATACAAACCAATAAAACTACCATTGTCTTGAGCCAAATCATCATCGGAACCCAGGTTTTTGCTATAACCGGCATTCAAACCATATCTAACATTTCCTGTAGTAGTGAAGATATCAGAAACCAAATTCCAGGTTTTGATATTGGTGTATTCATAATCACCGTTGCTTTTAATTTTCTTAACACCATATCCGCCAATCATAAAGAAATCGCACATGTTTTGGCCATAGATGTTTTGAAGATTCCATTTAAATTTTTTAGCGGTAATGCCCAACCATAAATTTGTATAGTAGCTGCCAATTTTCTCATCGGTTTTAATTCCATTAGAATTAACAGTTAATGGCATTAAGGTTTTGTAGCCAACAGTAATACCGGTTGAAACAACATCCGAAATTTTGGTCTCGAAACGGGTATTGAATTCAGGAATACTTGATTGTTGTACGTATTTTACACTATTCCCTTCAGGTCCTTTGCTTTTAAAATCCATTTGAGAAAGTAAAGCCAGGCTTAACTTACTGTTTTTGAATTTACGGCTATATCTCAATTGTGGTGCACGGTTTAAAACTCCAACAGGAATTCCTGCTCCCCAATGCAATACTCTTGGAAATGCTGATTCAATAAAAATTGGGTGCCAGTATTTACCAACTAACAATTGATCTTTTTCCCAATCTAATTTAATAAAGGCATGACGCAAACGCAGCAAACCTGTCTGATCGTTTGTAGTTCCTACAAAGTCTCCTTCTACCACAGCAGTACCTTTTGCTCCGAAAGCTTCGAATCCGGTAAGGGTAACATTTAATCTGGACTGAATAGATGTCATCATAAATTCAGAGCGATCGTTTAGATCATTGCCGTCTGCATCAAAAGATTCTGCCGCAGGGAATAAAAGAATTGCTCCTTCGCGGGCACTTACCGCTTTCCTAGTATCAAAATAGCTTTCGGCAGCCACAAAACCATGTAAACTAACAACAGGTTTTTCCTGTGCTTTCGTTGCAATTCCTGATAAAATAAGGAATCCAAGTAATAATGATTTAATTGTTTTCATTTTGATTTAGGTTTATTGTTTTTTTTGTACTGTGACCTCTGCTACTGCAAGTTTTGGATAAGCCTTTTTGTAGGCTACGTATAAAAAAATTGCCAAGCTCGACAGAGCAGTTATAATTCCAAGAGGATAAGCTATTTCTTGTGAAAATCCGAAACCTTCAGGTGCAATTAGAATATAGGTTATCACTACAGCTGTCATAAAGGTTGCGGGAAGTGAAATAAACCAATGGCTTTTTGCTTTGGTAACCATATACATTGCTGCAGTCCATAGTACTACGGTTGCTAAAGTTTGGTTTGCCCAACCAAAATACCTCCAGATAATTGCAAAATTTACTTGTGTCAATAAAAATGCAATTACGAAAAGAGGAATTGTAATAATTAGACGTTTGGCTATTGATTTCTGTGAAAAATTAAGCGAATCGGCAATGGTCAATCGTGCACTTCTAAATGCTGTATCGCCAGACGTAATTGGTGCGGCTACTACTCCAAAAATGGCAAGAAAACCACCAATCTTACCCAGTAGACTATTGCAAATTTCGTTTACAACCCAGGCAGCATTGTGTCCTGATACCGACATGCTTTCTCCTAATTCACGAATACCACCAAAAAATGTCATCGCGGCAGCGGCCCAAATCATGGCAACAATACCTTCAGCAATCATGGTTCCATAGAAAATTTTTCTTCCTTGTTTTTCGTTCGTAATACAACGAGCCATTAAAGGCGATTGCGTGGAGTGGAAGCCTGAAATTGCTCCACAGGCAATGGTGATGAACAACAAAGGATAGATTGGATATTTATCTGGACTTGCATGCAAGTTACCAATGTTTGCAGGAATTAGTTCAGGAATTTCATACCCTCCAAATAGCAATGCTCCGGCAATTCCAACAGCCATTAATAGCAGACATAAACCAAAAAACTGATAAATTTTTCCAATTAATTTATCGATTGGAACCAATGTCGCGATTAGGTAATACAAGAAAATGATTCCAATAAGGATGGTTACATTGAATCCGGTTAATCCGTTTAAAATACTTGCAGGGCCTTTTATAAATACAACCCCAACAAGAACCAGTAGGATTACAGAGAATACTCTCATGAAATTTTTAAAAGCCGGTCCCAAATATTTTCCTACTACTTCAGGAATACTTGCTCCACCATGACGCATGGATAGCATTCCAGAGAAGTAATCGTGCGTTGCACCAGCAAAAATACAGCCGAATACAATCCAGATAAAAGCAACGGGTCCCCATAATGCACCTGCAATGGCACCAAAAATTGGCCCTAAACCAGCAATGTTCAAGAATTGAATCAAAAAGATTTTTTTCCATCCCATCGGAACATAGTCAACACCATCTTGCTTTGCGATAGCAGGAGTTATTCTCTCTGGGTCTGCACCAAATTGGCGCTCAACGAATTTTCCATAAACAACATAGCCTAAGATTAAAGCCACAACACATATAAAAAAAGTGATCATAGTAGATTGTTTTGTATGAATAATGATTTATTAATCAGTTAATTATTTTAATACAAAACAAGTGGAATCGTTTGCATTACAAAAGGGTAGTTTTGCGCAAATAAGTCAAAAATACGCTCACAAACATGTGAGTGTAAATACGTACATTAAGCTTTTAACGATCTCTTTAGTAATATGTTAGCTTGCTATTTGGAAGGAATACAATTAAAGACTTGTAAGCGCCTGTCTTTCAGATTATATTTCGATAATATTGTGTTTTACTGCATACATTACCATCGAAATGGAATTGGTGCAATTTGTTTTGCTTAGCAGGTTTGCTCGATGACGCTCTACTGTTCGAATACTTATAAACAGCCTATCGGCAATTTTATTATTATTGAATCCTTTACAGATTAATTGAAGTATTTCAAGTTCTCGATCGGTAAAATTTACCATCTCCGTAGGATTCTTCTGTTCCTTGCGTTTGTTTAGTATGCCTACAAGTAGTTCCTGTGAGAAGTAAGTGCCACCTAAAGCAACTGTTTGTATTGCCGAAGATAATTCATCAACATCCGAATTTTTTAGCAAAAAACCTTTTACACCAGCTTCCACCATTTTGTCGTAATACTGTTCTTCTCCATGCATGGATAAAACGATTATTTTGAGTTTAGGATGAAACTTCATGGCTTCAATTGTAGCCTCAATTCCATTCATCTTTGGCATGTTAATATCCATTAGAACAATGTCGGGAGCATTAATTTCCAGTAAGTTCAAAAACTCTTTTCCGTCTTCAGCTTCAGCAATTACCTTGATGTCTTCCATATCTTCGAGAAGAAAGCGCAAGCCTTTTCTAAATATTTTGTGATCATCAACGATAATAATTTTTTGCTCTTCCATATCCGAAGTTTTAAAGATTTACAGTAACAAGAGTCATCATTCCGCCAGTTTCTTGATTACTTTGGATGGTATGTGTTCCGTTTAAGGAGCGAATTCGACTAAGGATATTGTACAAGCCCATTCCTGATGTTTCGGTATTAATAATCTGCGGGTCGAAGCCTTTTCCGTCGTCAAGATAAATAAGATTTAAAGAATTGTTCTCTTTTGAAAGTGTAATTTGAATGTTCTTGGCCTCGGCATGTTTAATGGTATTGTTGATTAGTTCAGTTACAACTCTGTAAATGACCACTTCAACTTGCTGATTTAACCTACAGTCTAAATTTTTCGAATCAAATGAAATATTGATGGATTTGGACAAGTTTATTTTGTTGATAAATGAGTTGATGGCATTTACCAATCCGAAATCATTTAAAACATGAGGACTCAAATTGTTCGATATCTCTTTGATATTGACCAATGTTTCAGTTACAATTTCCCGCGAAGCCGTAATTATTTTGTTATTCCGTTCACTTAATTTTGATTTTGCCAGAGCCGAAAGATACAAGTTGATACTCGACAATAAAGGACCAATAGAATCGTGAAGGTCGGTAGCAAATCTCTTTCTCTCGTTTTCTTCCGCTTCAATAACGGCGTTTAAAACCTTGCGTTCTGTTTCCTGTCTAACGCTGATATCGCTAACTACAGCTAAAATTAATTTGCTGTCCGATAAATCAATTAAACTAAAGTGAATCTCAACAGGGAAGGTCGTTTTGTCTTTTCTTTGCTGAACCGATTCTAATTTTAAGGATGGATTTTTCGAATTTAACTTTTGCCAGTAGGAATGCAATTGATTCAATTCATATTTGTGATCCAAAAGAGTCACATTGGACCCAATAATTTCTTCGCGGGTGTATCCCAGCATATTTGTTGCAGCTAAATTAACGTCCATTATTTGTCCGTCGAAATTCAAAAGGATAATTTCATCAGCCGCTTGTTCAATTAATGATCTCCATCGCTTCTCCGAAGCTTTGATTTTTTTTTCGGCTACCTTTCTTTGTGTGATATCAATTAATGTTCCCACCAGGTTAATGGCTTGCTTTTCTGATTCAGAATCTAGAATTTTGGCCTTTGCCTTTAACCACATGCAGTCTTTATTCTTTCCCTGAATACGAAATTCCACAACAAAAAGATCACTTTTTCCTGTTTCTAATTTTTTCCGTTCCAAAAGGAATTCGTTTAAATCTTCGGGATGGATTAAGCGTTCAAAAAACTCGGGTGTGTTTTGAATCAAATCAATCTCATAGCCCAATTTTCCCCAAATATTTTTACTGATGTAGGTTGTGTTTTTGGTGAAATTATGTTCCCAAACTCCATCCGAATTGGCATCAAGCATTCGCAATAGTCGGTTTCTGCTACTGTTCAGCTCTTTATTGCGGGCTAATAATCGACTCTCGTTACGTTGTCGTTTAATTTTTGCGTAAATAATAATTAATACCAAAAGAATAAAAAATGCAATGATAATAATGATACTAAATTTGTATTTCGATAAAAAAGATGGAGGTCGGTTAATG
>JBFFMG010000131.1:0-9180 GCA_041554215.1 Labilibaculum sp. | reverse complement strand
TATGAGCAGGTTGCAGAACTTTATAAAGTCATTAAAACCCATTTAAAAGAGCCTTCACTAATAGAACGAATGAAGACCTCTAAGAATACATATATTTTTTTGCTCAACTATTACCAAGAAAATAAACAATGATCAAATCCACTATAATTGCGCTATTTCTTAGTATCCTCATCATCCCGAAAGTGGAGGCACAGAATGCAAATAAGCTTAAAATAGGAGATCTTTTTCCCGAAATAAAAGGGGAATTGTTATCATCTACAATGATTACTCTTCCCGATCACTGTAAAGGAAAAGTTAGTGTGTTAATTATTGCATTCAAAAGAGGAACTCAGCCGCAAATCGATAAATGGACAAAACCTCTTCTGAAAGAATTTAACGATTACTCGTATTTTCGGTTTATTGAAGTGCCTATGATCAGTAACTTGTACAATTGGGTGTCGCACTATATTGATAATGGGATGCGCGGTGGTATTGCAGAATCGATGCACAACAATGTAATGACTTATTATGGTCCTTTGGAAAGTTATTTTAACTACTTTGATGTTCAGGATAAAAAGTTGTGTTACATTTATTTACTCGATAAAGAAGGCATTATTCAATTCATTGCCAAAGGAGAACCTAATCGCGAACATCTAACGGTTTTACTTCAAAAAATTAAAATCCTTTTTAAAAAGGCATAATAATAATTTCTTCCCTCAACATTCAAAATTCTTTTATTTTTTTAATCGCAGCACTTTATTTTAGGGCATCTTATCGAAATATTTAGCGAATAAAGTTTACTTTTAAAGCTTCGAAATAAAACCAACGAAAATGAATAAAAGAGGATTTGCCAGCGATAATTTTTCAGGAGTATTGCCTGAGGTGATGGAAGCCATTCAAAATGCCAATAACGGACATGTAATAGCCTATGGAGGAGATTCCTACACGGCAGCAGCAATTGAAAAGTTTAAAACTTTGTTTGGAGCCAATATTGATGTATACTTTGCATTCAACGGAACCGGTGCCAATGTTATTAGTCTGTCGACTTTAACTCAATCGTATCATTCAATTCTTTGTCCGGCAACAGCACACATTCAGGTTGACGAATGCGGTGCCCCGGATAAATTTACAGGATGTAAAGTAATTCCAATTGCAACTAGTGATGGAAAAATAACTCCTGAACTAATTCTTCCTCATTTGCACGGATTTGGTTTTGAGCATCACTCACAACCGAAAATGATTTCGATTACTCAGTGCACCGAATTGGGAACCGTTTATACGCCCGAGGAAGTGAAAGCGATTTGCGATTTGGCACATGCCAACAACATGTATGTTCATATGGACGGTGCTCGTTTGGCAAATGCTGTTGTAAGTCTTGATGTTGATGTAAAAGAATTTACAACCAATGCTGGTTTAGATGTATTAAGCTTTGGCGGTACTAAAAACGGCATGATGCTGGGCGAAGCAGTCATCTTTTTTAATCCCGAACTATCAAAAGAAGCCAAATACATTCGCAAACAAAGTATGCAACTTTGTTCTAAAATGAGGTATATTGGAGCTCAATTCGATGCCATGCTTACCAACGATTTGTGGTTAAAAACAGCTCGTCATGCAAATAAAATGGCCAAACTGCTCGAAAATGAAGTTCGCAAGCTAGATCAGGTTAAGATTACGCAAAAAGTCCAGGCCAACGGTATTTGGGCTCTTATCCCTAAAGATAAAATAGAGAAACTTCAGGAGGAATACTTTTTTTGGGTTTGGGATGAATATGCAGGCGAAGTCCGCTGGTTGTGCTCCTTCGATACTACCGAAGAGGATATTCTTGGTTTTGTAAAGCTTCTTAAACAAACTCTTTAATACATTCACTGATTACTGCTCACTGATAACTGATAAAATGGCCTCTCTTCGTAAAAACGTTTCTTTAAAAGATTACAACACATTTGGCATAGAAGCCAATGCCAGATATTTTTTCGAATTCGATACTGTCGAAGAAATTCAAGACTTTTTAAGCAAGAATGACATTCTTAACATTCAGTATTTACTGCTGGGTGGTGGCAGCAACCTTCTGTTTACCGAAGACTTTAACGGCCTGGTAATTCATCCAAAGGTGAAAGGAATAAAAATTAGTGAAGAAGATGACGATTCGTTTTTAGTGCAGGTGGGTGCTAATGAAAATTGGGATGAATTTGTAGCCTGGAGTGTTGAAAATAATTTATCGGGAATTGAAAATCTTTCCCTTATTCCGGGTGTGGTTGGTGCGGCTCCTATTCAAAATATAGGAGCTTACGGTATTGAGGTAAAAGACGTGATTGAGAGTGTAGAAGCTATCTGTATCGAAAGCAATAAAAAGGTTGTTTTTAGTAATGCTCATTGCGAATTCGATTATCGGTACAGCGTATTTAAAAACGAATACAAAAATCAATTCATCATTACTCACGTTAATTTCCGATTCAATAAGCAAGCCGAATTCAAAGTTCACTATGGCGCAATAGCTAAAGAACTTGAAAATTACGATGAAATAAATCTTAAAAATATCCGCGAAGTAATTATTAAAATTCGCGAAAGCAAATTACCAGACTATAAAGAACTCGGCAATGCAGGCAGTTTCTTTAAAAACCCCGTAGTTGCCAAAACCGAAGCCGATGCCTTAAAAGCAAATTTTGAAGACTTGCCAGTTTACGAATTGAATGAGACGGAAAGTAAATTAGCTGCAGGCTGGCTCATTGAGAAGTGTGGCTGGAAAGGCAAACGAATCGGCGATGCTGGCGTGCACATAAATCAAGCATTGGTTATCGTAAATCATGGCAATGCAAAAGGATCAGAAATTCTGGAGCTAGCCAACGAAATTAGAAAATCGGTACTGTACAAATTTGGCATTAAGCTGGAAATGGAAGTGAATGCGATTTAATTAGCTGAATGCCAAGAGTCTCTCTCTACCTAAAGAGACTCGTTTAACTTTAACGGGTTCTTTACAAAAAGAGATTGTCTCAGATTCGATTTTAGTATTTGAAAATATTTCCAACAGGAATACATATAAAAAAGAGGCTGTTTCACAATTGAGAAACAGCCTCTTAAGGTTTTATTGCAATCTGTGGCCATTGCTGGGCCAATTGCAATGCTCTTACAGTATTAATTGACTGGAGAGCAAGATCATTTTCCTTACATTTCACAAAACTCCAGAGTCAGGAAAAGTTAAACCAAATCGAAACGATCCAGATTCATTACTTTGTTCCATGCCGAAACAAAGTCTTTAACAAACTTATCATTTGCATCAATACTACCATAAACCTCAGCTAGTGCCCTAAGTTCAGAGTTTGAACCAAAGATTAGATCAGCGCGAGTTCCAGTCCATTTAACGGCACCCGTTTTGCGATCGCGTCCATCAAATATCTCTTTATCCTCAGATGCCGGCATCCAGGCAATACCCATATCAAGCAAGTTTATAAAGAAATCGTTGGAAAGAAGCCCCGGTCGTTTTGTGAAAACACCATGTTTAGAGTTGTCGAAATTTGCGTTTAACACACGCATTCCCCCAACAAGAACAGTCATTTCGGGAGCTGTTACTGTTAGCAGCTGAGCTTTGTCAATCAACAATTCTTCTGTTGATATGGCATATTTTGTTTTAAGATAGTTGCGGAAACCATCGGCTGCCGGTTCCATCACTACAAACGATTCTACATCGGTTTGCTCTTGCGATGCATCCATACGACCAGGTGTGAAGGGTACAACAACATCATGTCCGGCATCTTTGGCCGCTTTTTCTACTGCTGCACAGCCTGCCAATACAATAAGATCGGCAAGTGATATTTTTTTGCCACCCACTTGAGAACCGTTAAATTCATCCTGAATTTTCTCAAGCTTCTTTACTACTTTGGCAAGTTGAGTTGGATTATTTACCGTCCAATCTTTTTGCGGAGCAAGACGGATGCGTGCGCCATTTGCGCCTCCCCGTTTATCCGAACCACGAAAAGTTGAAGCAGAAGCCCATGCTGTTGATACCAGTTGACTTACTGTTAATCCGGCATCCAACACTTTGGCTTTTAATTCAGCAACATCTTTATCATCAATTAATGCATGATTTACTGCAGGCACAGGATCTTGCCAAATCAGTTCTTCCAAAGGCACTTCAGAACCTAAATAACATGCTTTAGGTCCCATATCACGGTGAGTTAATTTAAACCAAGCACGAGCAAAAGCATCAGCAAATTCGAGAGGATATTCGAAGAATCGTCTTGAAATTTTTTCGTAAGCAGGGTCGAAACGTAAAGAAAGGTCAGTGGTTAACATCGTTGGCAAATGTTTTTTTGATGCATCATGTGCATCTGGCACAACTTCTCCAGCATTTTTTGCTGTCCATTGGTGCGCTCCTGCCGGACTTTTGGTTAGTTCCCATTCATAATTAAACAAATTTTCGAAGAAGTAATAACTCCATTTAACAGGAGTCTGTGTCCAGGTAACTTCCAAACCACTACCAATTGTATCACCACCTTTACCTGAACCAAAGGTACTTTTCCAGCCCAAGCCTTGCTCTTCTATTCCAGCCGCTTCAGGTTCCGGACCAACATGTGAAACATCTCCCGCGCCATGGGTTTTTCCGAAAGTATGACCGCCTGCAATAAGGGCAACTGTTTCTTCATCGTTCATCGCCATACGGGCAAAAGTTTCACGAATATCCTTAGCAGCAGCAACCGGATCAGGATTACCGTCGGGGCCTTCGGGATTCACATAAATAAGTCCCATTTGTACAGCGGCAAGAGGATTATCTAGATTGCGCTCTCCAGTGTAACGTTCTGCACCTTCGAGCCACTTGGTTTCGTTTCCCCAAAATACATCCTCTTCGGGCTCCCAAACATCGGCACGTCCACCACCAAACCCAAAAGTTTTAAATCCCATTGATTCTAAGGCCACATTACCAGTAAGAATCATTAAGTCGGCCCATGATATTTTCTTACCATATTTTTGCTTGATTGGCCAAAGAAGCCTTCTTGCTTTGTCAAGATTAACATTATCGGGCCAACTATTTAGTGGAGCAAATCGCTGTTGTCCACCTCCAGCTCCACCACGACCATCACCTGTACGATAAGTACCTGCACTGTGCCAAGCCATACGAACAAACAAAGGACCATAATGACCAAAATCGGCCGGCCACCAATCTTGAGAATCTGTCATCAGTTTATGAAGATCAGTTTTAATTGCTTTCAAATTCAAACTTTTAAACTCTTCAGCGTAATTAAACTCTTCTCCCATTGGGTTAGATAAGGAAGAATGTTGACGTAAAATATTTAGATTTAAATGATTTGGCCACCAATCACGATTTTTGGTACCTCCTCCGCCAAAACTTGGTTTTCCCATAGCTCCTGTAACAGGACACTTACTGATATTGTCTGATTGATTTTCCATTTTTAATAGGTATTATTAATGAACAATTGATTACTTTCTTTTTGTGAACTTCCCAATAATTTGAAGTTTAACATCTTTAATTTCGAAATCGGGAATTTCTTTTTTCCTAAAATACATTTCGAGAATATCATTTAATTCATCATCATTAAAATCCTCAATCCTATCGGATTCTGAACAATATAAATGATGATGCTTTTCTAAAATAGCGTCGTATCTCATCACATCTTTTTCAGTCTTAACTTTTTTTATCAATTGGTTTGAGACCAGAACATCAAGAACTTTATAAACAGTTGCTGTTGCAATATTTGGATGTTTACTTCTTATGTACTCTATAACATTATCGGCAGTTGGGTGATTACGAAGCATACTAATAGCTTCAAAAACAGCAATTCTTTGAGGAGTTACTTTTAATCCTTTCTCATTCAACTTTGCACTTATTTCTCCAACATTCATATATAATTAATATTTAATAAGAATCATTCTCTTTTAAGAGTAATTAAATTAAGCTTTTTTATTGTAAAAGTCAAGATGCTGTGAAAAATATTTCTGAAATAGATGAGCGGTAAAAATTTGAATTGTGCAGCTAACGATTGACCTGCAATTTTCAATTTGATATTGCTTTTATTTGGCAATCAGAAAAAACGAGATTTTCCTCAAATTGGTATCTCCAAACTTCATAGAACCATAAAAAATATGCATCTACTTATTCTTTTCAGACAATGTAGATGTTTAAATTTCTCGATGACACTCTTGTTTCAACGCAATAATTATTATATCCTTTTATTATTTGAAAAAGTTTAAACGAAATCTACAGCTAGCATAAAAATCGCTCTTCATAATTTATTTTTACTCTTAAGAAATATTCTAAATATGCTACAAACAGTAATATTTCAAAAACACTCACCTCCAAAAAGCAGACACTAATCACTAAAAAAGAGCCATTTGATTTCATTTTGTGAAATCTTATATCTAAATTCAGTCGAATTTTAATATACCAAATCACATTACTAACTAAGAAAGTACAATTTATTATGAAAAAAATTATTTTTTCAATGGCATGTTTGGCTCTTATTTTGGGTTCTTGCCAAAAAAATGCAAACGACATTACTCCGGAACAGCAAGAAATTGCGGTTGACATGAGCGATTTCTATGTATACACCAGCGACGAAAGTACTGTAAAGTCTGCAAATGAGCATGTTCATGGTCCAAGATGTGGAAGTATGAAAGTTTTAAATCGACAGCTAAAGGAAAATCCAGGTTTAGAAAACCGCATGTATGCAATCGAAAAACACACAAGACAATTAATCGCAGCTAAAAGTTCAGGCAGTACCAATAAAGGCAAACCAGGTGGAGGCGAAACAACACCTTCAACACCTTATCAGGGAAGCATCACTATACCTGTTATTGTTAACATTCTGGAAGATGCAAATCATCCGGTAACACAAGCTCACATCGATTCTCAAATTGACATCTTAAATGATGATTTTAATGATCTTAATCCTGCAACAGGTGCAGTACCAAGCGAATTTAACAATGCTGTAGCCAACGTTGATATTACATTCGTATTGGCAGGTGTAAATAGAAAAGTATCTAGCAAAACATCATGGGGAACCAATGATGCCATGAAATCCTCTAGTCAAGGTGGAATTGATGCGACAGATCCTTCTTTCTATCTAAACTTTTGGGTTTGTGAAATTGGTGGTGGTATTTTAGGATACGCTCAATTTCCTGGTGGTGCATTAGCAACCGACGGAGTTGTTATTGGAAGTGATTATTTTGGTCGAAATACAAATGGTGGGCAATATGGTTACGGAAGAACAGCAACTCATGAAGTGGGTCACTGGTTAAACTTACGTCACATTTGGGGTGATGGAAGATGTAATCAAGATGACTTTGTAACTGACACGCCAAGTTCTGATCGTGCAAACTACGGATGTCCTACTTATCCAACTGTAAATTGTAGATCTAACGACCAAACTATGAACTACATGGACTATGTTGATGATCAGTGCATGTACATGTTTACCAATGGACAGAATGATAGAATCAGAGCTATTTTTGCAGCAGGTGGAGAAAGAGAAAGCTTTGTAAATCAATAAACATTATTACAATATTAAAATTCATTTAAAGACGCCTTTGCCAAGGCGTCTTTTTTAATTTAAATAGAGCTCACATTTGTGATTTTGAACCTTATGCTCTTCTCAGTTTCTTAGGGGTTATTTTGTGAAAAAGCATTCTATAATTTGGTTTTTTATTGTGCTTCACCACAATGAGCACAGAAGTTAATATCATTAAAATAGCCAAGGTACTTTTCAAATCCATAATGTCGTTGAACACAAGTACGCCAACCATAACTCCAGTAAGAGGTTCTAGGGTTGACAGAAGAGATGCATTCCCTGGCCCTGTATATTTCATGCCCATATAAAATAACACAACAGACAAAAAAGTAGACCAAAAACTGAGGTTCACGATATAGAATAAAGACATGGCACTAGGATTCGTATTGATGCCCTCTGTGAATAAGCATTTGCCAAAGAATAGAAGTGCGGTAATGCCAAAAATCCAAAAAGCAACACTATAAGGTGAAATTTTCCTTAATTCGGGATTGGCCATGCACAAAATGTAAATCGCGTAAAATAAGCCCGACACCAAAGCCCACAAAACACCTGTTGTATCAATTTCAACACCACTGCCCACCGATAATAGCCCAATGCCAATAATGGATAAAAGCAAGGCACCTATTTTTTTAAACGTAAATTTCTCTTTGTAGATAATCGTTGCAAAAACAATGGTAATAATTGGGTACACGAAATGAAGTGTAGTTGCCAATCCCGACGAAATATACTGATAGGATAAAAAAAGTGTGTAGGTGGTCAACATCGTTCCTACAAATGAAAGAATCAGCAATAGAAAAAATTGCTTTTTATTAATTCGAAGACTAATCTTTTTGTAGATACAAAACAGACCAATAAGAACAAATGCAAAGCTAAATCGGTACAACAAAAGATTACTTACATCAAAACCTTCGGCATAGGTTTTAATGGCAAAAAAAGGCAGTAAGCCAAAAAATATTGCTGATAAAAGAACCATAATAGTCCCTTTTGCTTGTGCTCCAATCATTGCTGTTTGTTCGATTTAATTTGCTGCAATGATAATAAATCCTTCAATACAAGATGTGAGTCTTGCCTCTTATTTTTTAAGCAGACTATATTTACTCCCAAAAGCCATAATTTATCAAAAGCCAAAGGATGTTCTTCCGATTTCTTAGGCTATTAAAATTAGGAAATTAATTTTACGATTTAAATTGGTGGGTTTTTTGAAGTGTTTCAACCTTCTAGATTTGGTTGTGGCATGGATGGTTGCTCTTTTTTTTGCCAAACATTTCACTACTTTAACGGCCTCTAACTCATATGCATCAATTTGCTCTTTAGTATACTAATTTTGTTTGTCCAAACGCTTCAAAATTCCTGATGCGTTAGGGATTGTAACGATACCCCGCAACGAGCCTAAGCGAGTGAGGAGTTTAGTGAAAAGCCCGCCCGAAGGGAACGCCCAAACAAAAGACTTAGGTGTTCAATTATTTCATATTCTATACTGAAAATGCAAGAATTATTTCATGATTCCACGGTGGTTGAGTGCATTTTGATATCGGCGTGCATTTTGATTGTGTTCGCGCAAGGATTTGGCAAACACGTGATATCCGTTAAATTCGGGACTGGCACAAAAGTAGTAGTATTTGTGATTTTCGTAGTTTAGAACGGCCTCGATACCTGAAATAGATGGCTGACGAATTGGACCTGG
>JBFFMG010000130.1:0-9198 GCA_041554215.1 Labilibaculum sp. | reverse complement strand
CCATTGTACATTAAGCCATCAATTCCTTTTTCCTTTAAATCGGTAAAGTTCTCTATTAATTCCTTATCGGTAGCCTCTCCCGGACCGCCTAGCCATGCAAAACATGGAACTTTTGTTGTTTGTTTTGTTCCGCACGAAACCAATACAAACAATGCAAAAACAGCAAGTAACTTGTTCATAGTACTTTTATAAAAATTGAAATGTGGCTTTGGAATACATGGTAAATATATAAAATTAAGTGTTAAAAGCGATTAACTTTTAGTGGTCTTCCTTTAAGTTTAGGGGATTTCGAATAATAATGGCGAGCTCGATCGACTTTTTGACCATTCGACTTCCCGACCTTTCTACTTTTATCTATCTTTGTGTCCGTATTTTAAAACAATTGTAAGCGTGGGAAGAAATAGAAAGCAAAAACCACTTCTGGAAAAAGTAGTTATAGAGAAGTTAGCAGCCGAAGGTAAGGCGATTGGTAGAGTTGATGACAAAATCGTATTTGTTACCGGTGTAATACCTGGCGATATTGTTGATGTACAAGTCAATAAAAAACGTAAAAGTTTTATGGAAGGCTATCCTATTGCTTTTCACCAACATTCTCCGATGAAGATAGATGCTTTTTGTGAGCATTTTGGAGTTTGTGGTGGTTGCAAATGGCAGAATTTACCTTACGCAGAACAAATAAAATTTAAACAACAGGAAGTTATTGACAATTTAGAACGAATTGGCAAAGTAGAACTGAATGGCGTTAATGAGATTATAGCTTCAGAAAAAACCGAATTTTACCGCAATAAACTGGAATTTACTTTTTCGAACAAGCGTTACCTTACCAACGAGGAAATTGCTTTTGCCGATGATATAAAAAGAACACCTGCACTTGGCTTTCACGTTCCTAAATTATTCGATAAGGTTGTTGACATTAAAAAATGTCATCTGCAGCCGGAACCCTCGAATGCTGTTCGTTTGGCCATTAAAGAATATGCTTTTGCAAATGATTTACCATTTTTCGATATCAGAAACCAGGAAGGTTTTCTAAGAACTTTAGTGATCAGAACCTCATCAACAGGTGATGTGATGATCATCGTTGTTTTTTATCATGAAGATGTTGAGAAGCGGGAAGGTTTGATGAAGCACATTGCTGATACATTCCCAGAAATTACTTCCTTGATGTATATCATTAATGAAAAAGCCAACGACTCAATTACTGATCAAGATGCTATTTTGTACAAAGGTGTAGATCATATTTTTGAGCAAATGGAAGATTTACGCTTTAAAATTGGACCAAAATCTTTCTATCAAACCAATTCTGATCAAGCTTATAATCTGTATTGCAAAACTCGTGAATTTGCTGAACTTACTGGCGACGAGATTGTTTACGATTTATATACAGGAACCGGAACCATTGCCAATTTTATTGCGAAACAGGCAAAGAAAGTTATCGGAATTGAATACGTTCCCGAAGCCATTGCCGATGCAAAGGTGAATTCTGAAATTAACGGAATCAGCAACACTGAGTTTTTTGCTGGTGACATGAAAAACGTTTTGACCAAAGAATTCATAGAGCTTCACGGTCAGCCAGATACCATTATTGTTGATCCACCACGAGCAGGAATGCACGCCGATGTGGTAGAAACAATTCTGCACGCTGCTCCAAAACGCATTGTTTATGTGAGCTGTAATTCAGCAACACAGGCACGCGATTTAGCCCTAATGGACGAAGCCTACAAAGTAACCAGAGTACAAGCTGTTGATATGTTCCCACACACACATCATGTAGAGAATATTGTGCAGATGGAGAGAAGGTAATCATTCAAAACAAACAGAAAATCCCTCTTAAATTGCTTTAAGAGGGATTTTTATTTAAAATTAATTCCCAACACAACATTTGAATATGCAATATCAGTTAATTGAACAGCTATTTTGAAAAAAACGATCACAAACCATAGCCTTCACATTTTATGCTTACCGCAAAAAGTTGCGAACGTTACCGCAATTTTTTTGCGAACAGCATCGCAACTTTTTGCGGTAAGCATACTTTAAACGCTGCCTCACTATGCGGTATTCTCTCCTTCATTATAAAACAAAATTTCTCTGTTTAGTAACCAAAATCCGGCTATTAACTGTTTCACTGTAAAAAAAGCCTGAAGAAACATTCGTTGTTCCTCAGGCTTTATTCACTATACTTCCATCAACTTCCACTTCCCTTGTTTGAACCAAAAAAAGGCAATTAAGGTCAAGCTCATCTCTGCAACAATAATTGAATAAAAGACTCCTTTCTGATCCCAACCCAATTGAATAGCCAGAAAATAAGCAAGTGGAATTTCAATAATCCAGAAACTAATAACATTAAACAATGTTGGTGTATTTGTATCTCCAGCACCGTTTATTGCATTCAGTAACACCATTCCTAAACCAAAAAAGACAAAGCCCATACTGATTATTTGCAAAGCTTGAATTCCATTGGTTACAATGGATTGATCCGGAGTAAATAATTCAATAAAGAAACGTGGAAACAGATAAAAAATAATTCCCATTGCTCCTAAAAATACCATATTGATTTTTCCTGCAGCCCAAACCGATTTCTCTGCCCTTTCCGGCTGATTTGCTCCTAAATTCTGACCAACCAAAGTCGCAGCAGCGTTACTTAATCCCCAAGAGGGTAACAAAATAAAAATCACAATACGAATGGCAATGGTGTAACCAGCTATGGCAGCACTTCCAAATTCTGCCATTATCCTCATCAAACCAATCCAGCTCGATGTTGCAATAATATTTTGGCCTATTCCTCCAACCGACAAGCTTATCAATTGTTTAATGGTTGCCCATTTTAAACGAATGTGTTCCCACTTTAAATGGATCTTGCCTTTCCCCTTACCAAGCATAACAAACTGGTAAACAACCGCCATTCCTCGTCCCAAACTTGTTGCTATAGCAGCTCCTTCCACACCATATGCGGGAATTGGTCCCCAACCAAAAATCAATATTGGATCCAAAATAAGGTTCAGGCAATTCGCTACTATCAACACCCTCATCGATAAGGCAGCATCACCGGCCGAACGAAATATGGCATTATTAATAAAAAGAAGCATAATAATGACATTGCTCCCAAGAATGATGGTCGCATAACCCGACATTTCATTCACAATAGTTGAGTTAGCTCCCATTAAAGCCAGCAGATCTTTCGAATAGAAAATTCCAACAAAAGCAATAAACACTGACGCAATCACCCCGGTTATAATAGCCTGAAATGAAACTTTTGATGCTTCTTCCGGCTTATTCTCTCCTATGCGCCGGGCAACCAAAGCAGTTGTTGCCATCGACAATCCAAATCCAATTGCGTACACAATGGTGATTATCGACTCGGTAATTCCGACTGTTGCAACGGCATCATCACCCAATTTCGAAACAAAAAATATATCGGCCACGGCAAATACCGATTCAAAAATCATTTCCAATACCATAGGAATCGCAAGCATAAACAGAGCTTTGCTAATTTTTCCGCTGGTATACACTTTTTCACTTCCCGAGAGAGCTTCCAGAAAATAGCTCCACAATCTCCCCAGTTTATTTAATTGTTCTGTTACTTCTCCACTTATTTTTATTTTATGGTGCATTCTGTTTTCGTCTTTGATGTTCTATAAATTCGTTTACTCTCTTTCTTCTAAAACATTTAGTTTTATTTTCATTCGGTGCATTCACCGTGGCATACTCGCAACCATACATTGATGTGCTCATAGTTTACCCTCCAATATTTTAAGGTATATAAAATAGAATATCCGGAAGCTTGCGCTTCTTCAAATCAGTTTAAATAAATTGCATGGAAATAGCGGATCAGCCTAAGGATTCTTAGCTTGTATAGTTATAAGGTGATAATGTGACAATCATATTCATAATTCCCTCCGCTTTTTTGAGTAAAACAAATATAAGCCATTTTCACTAATCCATTGTAAGCTTGACCTTTATTTTTTT
The DNA here is from genome assembly GCA_041554215.1 of Labilibaculum sp. Lineage (GTDB taxonomy): Bacteria > Bacteroidota > Bacteroidia > Bacteroidales > Marinifilaceae > Labilibaculum. The sequence goes on along the minus strand of JBFFMG010000130.1, from coordinate 5,235 downwards.
CAAACTCATTACTATTGGATAATAAAACAAATAAATTTGCACTAATCGTGTTAAACGAGTCAAAAATCGAAATTGATAGAGTTTCATAACAAATATTCTTTTTTATAAGAGTAAAATTCCATAGTATTGAGGCTGAAATTGCTCAATCCTTAAATACTTTAAGCATGAAAAAACATTTTGTATCTACTATACTTGTGATACTAAGCGCAACATTGTTCTGCTCCGCACAAAAAGAAAATAGCAAAAGCCTGAACATTAAGAACTGGCTGCAGGTAAATACGACTAACATACACCTGCCGGCCTTCCATTCCACTCAAAACATGGATGGAAATGCCTTCGAATTAAAAAACCTATTGCAGGAAAATCACCTAGACAAAAATAAACTGCGAGCAAGTGAAAATGATCCTTTGAAATGGAACGGTGAAAGTTTACAATGGAGTAAAATTTCGTCCAATTCGAAAGGTTTCATCAACACCAAATCGGCAGAAAATAGTCTGTCCTATTTTATCAGTTATTTCTCAACTAATGAATGGCTAAAAGTAAAATTGATTGTGGAAACGAATCCAATGCTTGAGGTATATATCGATGGAGAAAAAAAGATTTCTCATTACGAAGTAGAAGCTGATGATGCAAAAGAACTTTCTGAGGAATTAAAATTAGAACCTGGAAAACACTGCATTCTTATTAAAGTTTTAAACGGGAAGAAAAACAATAACTTTAAAATTAGTCTTGAGCCAAATGATGATTGGACTAAAAACAAGTTTGTATTGTCATTATCTCCAAAACAAAACACCAGCATCCATAAAGTATTGGATGGTACGAATGTAAAAAGCATCGAATTATCTGCTGATGGCAAACTGGCAATACTTAGCTATAGCAGAACACTTCCACCATCGGATGAAAGTGAACACTGGAAAGAGATTCAAGAAATTGCAAGCGGAAGAATACTTTATACATTTAGAGGTAGTCAATTATCCAATATTCAGTGGTTGTCTTCTGGAAACCAGATTTCTTACAGCAAATCGTACAACAATCAGACTTCCATTTTTGTTTTTGATTTTGAAAAAGGAAGTGAAACTGAAATTGCAAATAACATTGCTGATTTTTCGAGCTACAATTGGACTCCAGATGGAAAACAAATCATCTATTCAGTAACGAAAGACCATTCTGAAGATTGGAAAATCAGAAAATTTCAAGGAATGGAAGATCGTTTGCCTTGGTTTCGAACCCGAAGCTTCTTATACAAACTAGATGTGGCTAGCGGTGTTAAGCAACGCCTAAGCTTTGGAACTCTAACTACCAGTTTGCAGGATATCAGTCCGGACAGCAAACACATACTATTTTCTCAGTCACGTCCCGATTACAACGAATATCCTTACGATAAACAAAATCTTTATCAAATGAATCTCGAAACGTTCCAGCTAGATACCATTTGGAAGGACAAGCTGTTTGGAGGTTCGGCGCAATATTCACCAGATGGTTCTCAAGTTTTAGTTCAGGCAGGCCCATCCTGCTTTGGTAAACTTGGCGAAAACATAGGCAAACAGCCATTGGCGAATAATTACGATGGACAACTGTATATTTTAGATTTGAAAAGCAAAAAGGCAGAACCAATAACTCTTAGTTTTGATCCTTCGGTTGGTCAGGCCGTTTGGAACAAAAGTGACAAAAACATTTATTTACAAGCGAATGATAAAGATTATATTCGTTTGTATCGTTACGAAACAAACGGTAAGGAATTCAGCCCATTACAAATCGATTCGGATGTGGTTGGCAATTTTTCACTTTCGAATAACGGACAAAGCATTGCTTATACAGCTTGCAGTATCTCATCGCCTTACAAGGCTTTTAGTTACGATTTAGCAAGCAATACAAATAGCCTCATCTCCGATCCACAAAAAGAAAATTTAACACATGTAGAATTTGGAAAGACAGAAGATTGGAACTTTGTGAAAAAAGATGGGAAAACCATTCTTGGACGAATTTACTACCCTCCAAATTTCGATTCCAATAAAGAATATCCGGTAATTGTAAATTATTATGCAGGCACATCTCCCGTTGAAAGAAGCTATGGTGGCCGATACCCTTTGAATCTTTATGCTGCAATGGGATATGTAGTTTATTTGCTTCAGCCAAGCGGAGCCATTGGTTTTGGCCAAGAATTTTCTGCAGAGCATCAAAATAACTGGGGAATTACCACCGCCGATGAAATTATCGAAGGAACTAAACAATTTCTAAAAGCACATACTTTTACTGATGCCAGGCATGTAGGTTGTATTGGAGCCTCTTATGGTGGATTTATGACCATGCTATTGCAAACCAGAACCGATATTTTTTCTGCTGCCATTTCTCATGCAGGCATTAGTGATATTACCAGTTACTGGGGCGAAGGTTATTGGGGATATTCCTATAGTGTGAATGCTTCAGGAAAGTCATTCCCTTGGAACAATCGACAATTGTATATCGATCAAAGTCCCTTATTCAGCGCTGATAAAATTGTGACTCCAATGCTACTTATCCACGGAAGTGTTGACACAAATGTACCACTTGGCGAGAGCATTCAAATGTATCAGGCTTTAAAATTACTCGGAAAAGATGTTGATTTTGTTCAGGTAAAAAATCAGGATCACCACATTAAGAATTACACCCAACGCATACTCTGGAACAATACCATATTTGCCTATTTCGCAAAATATTTAAAAGAACAATCACAATGGTGGGATGATTTATATCCGGATAAAAATTTATAACAAGCAAGGAATTTAAAACAAAAGGATGTTCTCAACAAGAGCATCCTTTTTTCATCATCTAATCATCGATTAAAACTATGCCATTATCAATAATGATAAAGACTATTGATGCTTCAGGCAATTATAAGTAATTTTAATTTCTATCTTAAAAAAACACACTATGCTTATAATTATATCGCCTGCAAAAACTCTCGATTTTGAAAGTCCAGCAAATACAAACATCTATTCAGACGCTTCTTTTCTGAAGGAATCCAAACTTTTAATAAAAGAGCTTCGGAAATTAAAAGTTAATGACCTTGAAAAGCTAATGGGAATAAGTCCACAACTAGCACAGCTCAATTTTGAACGATTCCTTCAGTGGAATCCTCCATTTACTCAGCGAAATTCGAAACAAGCTTTATTAGCCTTTAAAGGCGATGTTTACACAGGCATTGATACTTCCACTTTTTCGGAAAAGGATTTTCTTAGATCTCAAACCGATCTTCGAATTCTATCTGGTCTTTATGGTGTTCTTAAACCAATGGATTTAATTCAAGCTTATCGTCTTGAAATGGGCAAAAAAATAAAAACGGGCAGAGGAGATAATTTGTATCAATTCTGGGGCGAATCAATTACAAAATCAATTAATCAAAGTTTGACTGAAAATGGACACAGGCATTTAATCAATCTTGCATCCAACGAATATTTTAAATCGATCGTCAAAAAGAAAATAAAAGCAGAAATTATCACTCCCTCTTTTAAGGATTTAAAAAATGGAGAATACAAAATGATTAGCTTTTTCGCTAAGAAAGCGCGTGGATTAATGACTCGCTTCATTATTCAAAATAAAATTACAGATTCTGAAGAATTAAAAGCTTTTGATTTGGATGGTTACATGTATAATCCAACACTTTCGAAAGAAAAAGAACCTGTTTTCACAAGAGATCATTAAAGAAATTAAACCTTAATAAAAAGAGTTTTAGGTCTTGTTTTTGCTCGCAATTTTTACTATGTTTAAATAAGACAAACAAAACAGTAACCTGAAAAACCTTCACCTATGACTGAAAAAAACATTGTGGTTAAATTCGGAAGCATACTTAAAGAGGAAACCCTTGAAGTTATAGACAGTAAAATATTGCCTAATACTGTTGTTTTAGAGGCAACCAATCCTTTTCCGGGCTACTATGAGTACTATGAAGGAATTCAAAAGGATGTAAAACCACATTACATTTATCTTGTAACTGAGAAAAAGTGTGACCTCGAAGAATTTACTAGGGCTACCCAAAAAATCATGAGCTACTTCGAAGTAGATTTTCATGCCGCAATGGGTACAATTACTATATTCAACGATGTTTATCATGTAATTCGAATTCGACGCCTAACTAAATACGATCAAATAAAAGATCTGCAATCGTGCTATAAGGAAGAAGGTATTTGTTTAAAATCGAATGCTGCAATACCTCACAATACCAAGGCAATGATACAACTGAACAAGTTCTTTTCGATGGAAGAACTTGAAGAAGGCTATTTCTTGGATCATGTTGAGCCAAACCACGGCTATTTCATCATTCCGCAGAAACTTAGTTGGAAACAATTTGAACACCTAGCACAACAAGTGAAGTACAACATGGAGATGTTCCATTTTGATGCCTCTCTGGGCTTTATTTACGACAATTTTAAAGCGGTTGACATGATTCGTATTTATGCGGAAAATCTTGACCTTGTATTAATGAAAAAAATTAGGGCTAAATTTGTTGAAAGAATAAAATAATTAAAATTTGAATCTCATAAGAAAGGGCTGTCGATAACGACAGCCCTTTCTTATGAGTTTATATTGTATTAAAATACGGGTGAACGAACAGCTTTAATTTTTCTTTTTCTTTTGCTTGTATCAAATGCCAATGGAAATGAGAACGAAACCTCGTGTGCCCCTGTATTGGTATGTATCAACTTTGTAATCGCGTAATCGTAACTATACGCCACTTTAAATGTTTCAGTAACAAATCCAACCATAGCTATAAAAGAATCGTAATTCAACTCGAAATTCTGATTAAACCACAATCCAAAAACCATTGAACTTTTACTGGCATACAAACCATAATTCATTTGTGAAAAATCACCTTGCTTTTGAAACAATAATGCTGGAGCGAGAATCCATTTATCAACATAACTACGGCTTCTTCCCCCTAATATGAACTCGGCTCCTGCATGAAAAGTATATTTCGTCTCCAATTTATCTTCCTGTTCATCATCAAAACTGAGATCTGGCTTTGCCAAATGGTGAGCTGCTAAACCAAAATAAAAATCTTTGTAGTAAGCAATTCCTCCTAAAGAAAAATCCCAACCATCTCTTTTTCTATTTGCAGGATCCGCGTTATTATTATGAGGAAATGTATTTCCATAAATTGGGGAAACCTGATCTGGGAATATTAAATTTGTCCAATCCACTTTTTTCTGCATATAAGCAGCTTGTATGGCTGGCCTTATAATCAAATCGTCATTAATT
>JBFFMG010000129.1:0-9289 GCA_041554215.1 Labilibaculum sp. | reverse complement strand
CAGCTACATCAGAAGCAACTAAAACTCTTGAAGTTCCATCTTTAAAGTCGTTTAGAGCTTTAATCCTTGTATTTTGAGCTTTGTTCGAGTGAATTACACTCAAATCTTCGCCCAAAAATTCCTCCAAACGATTTATAATTCGATCGGCATTTTTCTTAGTCTCGGTAAATATCATCACCTTATTAAACTCCTCTTTATCTTCCAAAAGGTGCTTAAGCAGAGCTATTTTACTTAGAATATTAGGAACTTGATATTGAATTTGATGAATATTTTCAACCGTAGAAGCCTGTGGTGCAATTTCAATTCGCTCCGGACTAATTAGGAAATCATCAGCTAATTGAGCAACAGTATCCGAGAATGTTGCTGAGAATAGTAGGTTCTGATGTGCTTCTGGAATAATTTCGAAAATTGCTTTTAACTGAGGCATAAAACCAAGATCCATCAATTTATCTGCCTCATCAACCACAAGGGTTTTTATCAAGGTGAATTTTAGGATTCTGGTCATGTAGATATCCATTAGTCGACCCGGAGTTGCCACTATGATATCAATACCCGCATATAATTTTTCTTTTTGAGTATTGATATTAACTCCTCCATAAACACCAACAGTTCGAAGGTTGATAAAAGGAGTTAGTAATTCAATTGTCTCAACTACCTGTAAAACCAATTCACGGGTAGGAACAACGATTAATGCTCTTGGGTCAAATCCTTGTGCGTAGTTTAATTTCATTAAAATCGGCATCAAATAGGCCAGGGTTTTACCTGTTCCTGTTTGAGCAATCCCAATTACATCTTTACCTGCACGAATAGGGGAAAATACTTTCTCTTGTATTTCTGTTGGTTTCTCGAATCCCGCCTCGTCAAGCGCCATTCTAATTTGTTTGCTTAATTTGATGTCGTCAAATGAAATCATTATACTATGGTATTTGAAAATTTGTGCAAAAATAGGCAAATAAACCGACATTAAAGACCTTTCATTGTTTATCATCTTTATTTGCCTGACTATTTTATGCTGTAAATTAGTTCCAGATTTGTTGAACTTCGTTTTTTATTGCTGAAATTGCTGTTGCTACAGCTGGTTTTTGTTGTTGCATGTGCGATTCGATAATGGCTTTGCATAAAACAATAGAAGAATCTTCAGGTGCCACTTGTCCGGCTTCGGTATTAATTAATCGAATCATGCTGTCTTTGGCATTTTTTAATTGCATCCACGACTCATCCGACACATATAATTGCTGAGCCAGATTGTGTTCGAATTCGGTACGAATAGCAATAATCAGTTTTTGCTGCAATTGCAGGTTTGTTAAACCACTTGTATTTTCTCGAATAATTAAGGATTCGGGATGAATTCGTTCCAAAAAAATGAGTAATCGCTCACAAGCCTGAATTCGAATCGGAGTTGTTTGCTTTTGGTTTTTTAATAAAATTTGATGTTTTATTTTACGTTCTTCATGCTTCAAAAATTGTTTTATCAGCAGATAAGCGGTTGCAAAAACAACCATCGATGGAAGTATGTACTTACTAATTTCAAGAATGTCTCTCATTTTTATCGTTTCTTTTAGATATTTCGCTTTTTATGGATACCCTATGTACTTAAAAACAGTATATTTGTTCCGGATCTAGTGTATTTAAATTAGATTCAACACACACACTAACTATATTTGTTTACAAGGGGGAAAGTTGTACACAAAAGTATTAAGCAATTTACTAAATCCCTAAATTAATTTGCAATGTTGAAAGTTTCGGATCGTATTGCAGGAATGGAAGTGTCTCCAACTCTTGCTATGTCTCAAAAAAGTAGAGAAATGAAAGCTCAGGGGATTGATGTTATCAATCTGAGCGTAGGTGAACCAGATTTTGATACTCCTGACCACATTAAACAGGCAGCACAAAAGGCAATTGATGATAATTATTCTCATTATTCGCCTGTTCCTGGTTATGTAGAATTACGCCAGGCAGTGGTAAATAAACTGAAACGCGAAAATAATCTGGAGTATACAGTCGATCAAATCGTTGTTTCGAATGGAGCAAAGCAATCCATTACCAATGTTATTTTGAGTATCATTAATCCTGGCGACGAAGTAATTATTCCTTCTCCTTACTGGGTAAGTTACAGCGAGATTGTAAAATTGGCTGACGGAATTAATGTGTTTGTATATGCACCAATCGAACAGGATTTTAAAATTACTCCTGAGCAATTGGAGGCAGCGATTACTCCAAAAACCAAGGCGTTTTTATTCAGTTCTCCAAGCAACCCTACAGGAAGTTTATATTCCAGAGAAGAGTTAAGAGCTTTGGCTGATGTTTTTGTGAAGTATCCGGATATTACTATTCTTTCGGATGAAATATATGAGCACATCAATTATGTTGGTGCTCACGAAAGTATTGCTCAATTCGACGATATTTTCAATAATGTTGTTGTAATTAATGGCGTTTCGAAAGGATATGCCATGACTGGATGGAGAATCGGTTACATTGCTGCTCCTATGTGGATTTCTAAAGCTTGCAATAAGCTTCAGGGACAAATGACATCTGGTGCATCTTCTATTGCTCAAATAGCTTCTGTAGCTGCTTTAGAGGGAGATCAGTCCACAACTGTAGCCATGAGAGAAGCTTTTCACAAAAGAAGAGATTTGGCTTTGGCACAATTACGAGAAGTACCGGGTTTCGAAACACGTGAACCAAATGGTGCATTCTATTTATTCCCAAAAGTTTCTGAACTATTTGGGAAGGCAAATGGAACTTATACCATTAACAACTCTACAGATTTAAGTTTGTATTTGTTGGAAGATGCTAATGTGGCAACCGTTACAGGTGAAGCATTTGGATCGCCGGAGTGTTTGCGTTTATCTTATGCGACTAGCGAAGAGCAAATGGCAGAATCAATTCGTAGAATTAAAGCATCGGTAGAGAAGTTGAAGTAATCTATCAAATAATATATTGGAAGGGCCATCTCGTTTTAAACGGGATGGCCTTTTATTTTGTTTTAAATTGATGGATTGGAATAAGTGAAGTGATGGTTTTGTGTGTCTTAGTAGTGAAAAGGATCAATTCTAAAAAGGACAACATGAAAAATTATATCTTTTTACTCGCAATCACTGGTTTCGTATTACTTTCGAACTATTCATTCGCTCAATACACATATCAAAAACCTGTAGAGGAATATTCTGTAGATATCAATCACCGTTCAAAATTTGAAGTTGGTTTTCATTATGGTCCGGCATGGACTTCAGGAGATGTGCGAGAGTTTTCAAAAGCAGGAAGTGCTTTTAGTTTGGATTTTGGTGTGAATTCAGGCAATTTTTATTTTGGAACTGAATTTACTTTGACTTCCTGGCAAGATTACTGTGATATTGGCTATGCTGATGAAATAAATTTTGAAGAAACTAATTTCCTATGGTTGATGCATGCTAAAGTTTTTCTGGGCGATGGAAAAGTGAAACCTTATTTTGGATTGGGAACTGATTTGATTACGATAGCATTAGGGATTATTGATCCGGAAGATGAGGAGGATTGTTATTATTCAAATTGTTATGATGATAATCATTATAGGGATTACAATGCATGGCTTGTCCCTTCTTTTGGTATTAGATGGGAAATGGGGCCGGATATTAGTGGTAATATTGGTTTTAGCGCAAATTTTTCACGGAATTATGATTTTATTCGCTTGCAGTTGGGCATTGTTTTCTAACAGAATATGACAAATGCTTAATTTATTAAGAATACATCTTAAGAATTATTGCTAATCAACAAACTATGATAGGATATTTTTAAAAACGTGTTGTTTGATTGTTTTCTCAATTTCAATTATTGTAAGATCTTTAATAAATGCACCAATTGGCATAGGTCGCCGAGTGCCGTAGCCTAGAGTTTTTGATTCTTTTGTGGTTATAACAAAAGAATAGCCCGTTTGGCTTGAAGACAAAATATATATATGGCAAATGTCTAATTTAGTAAGAGTGAGTCATAGAATTATCATTTAAATATAAAAAAAACTCCCCCAGTAAGTGGAGGAGTTCATTATATAGAGTACTAATATTCTATTTGTATAGTTCTTTTAAACGGCTTGCCATTCCTTCAGCTAACGCTTCACAAAGATCGAAATCTTCGCTATTAGGAGCGCAAAGAGCTTCTGGTGTTGCTTCAATAGTTTCCCATTTAATTTCTTCGGCAAACTTATTTAGGCGTTTCAATCCGCCGCCGCCCCATGATTTGGAACCGAATACGCCTAAAACGTGATCTTTAATGGCCATGTGTTCCAATTCATTAATTAGGGTTTCCATAGTTGGAAAAACATCACCATTATAAGCACAGCTACCTAAAATTACACCTCGGTATTTAAAAATATCGTTAATAATATAGGATGGATGAGTTTTTGAAGAATCGTGAATACGAACTTTTTTGATTCCTTTTTTTACCAACTGGCGAGCAATATTATCGGCCATTTTCTCTGTATTTCCATACATAGATGAATATACAATAACACAACCTTCATCGGTTTTATACTGACTCCATTTGTCGTATTTGGCAATAATATCGGCTACATGACTTCTCCAGATTGGGCCGTGAGTTGCACAAATCATTTTGATCTCCAAGCCACCTAATTTCTTCAACGCATTTTGAGTTGGACGACCATACTTTCCAACAATGTTAGAATAGTAACGACTGATTTCCTCATCAAGGTAGTCCAAATCCAATTCATCATCGAAAATACCACCGTCCAGAGTGCCAAACGCACCAAACGCATCTCCCGAAAATAAAATTCCTTGTGTAGTTTCAAATGTAACCATGGTTTCTGGCCAGTGTAACATTGGAACCATATAGAAGTTTAATTTGTGTTCTCCCAAATCAATAAGTTCACCTTCTTTAACTTCAAGAAGATTTTCTTTGATTCCATAGAAACGCTCCAGCATAGGAAAAGTCTTTTTGTTTCCTACAATTTTCATTTCAGGATATCGCTCCACCAAAGAACGAATAGATCCTGAATGATCTGGTTCCATATGATTAACGATCAGGTAATCTGCCTTACGGCCGGCCAAAACTTCTGTTATGTTGTCCAAATATTCATCCATAGTACCTTTCTCAACAGTATCTATAATGGCTATTTTTTCATCAACTATAACGTAGGAGTTGTAAGCTACACCTTTTGGCAGTGGCCAATAGTTCTCAAATAGGTGAGTTCTTCGGTCGTTTGTTCCTACCCAGAAGATTTTGTCAGTAATGTTGTTTTTATTGTGCATTCTTTATGATTTTGTCGATTTTGCATATTCAGACCTTTCTATCTCATTGTATCATCCACTTCCCAGTCGAAAATGAGTATAAGATCAGATGTCTTCAGACTTTAATAAGAAATCAGAACAATTTGATTACAGCCCACAAAATTAAGAATATTTTTATTTTCGAAATGCTTCTAGAACATCTTCTTTAAAAATTCTTACCTATTGCTGTAAAAGTCTGATGAGTTGTTGCTTATTTAGGATTTTTACTTCTCTTCTATTGGTCTCAATTAGGCCTTCCTGTTCCATTTCTTTAAGGCTTCGGGCAAAAGAAGGGCGAGTAACTCCAAAAAACTGTGCCATTTCGGCTTGAGATTTTGGTAAGGTAATTTCAGTTTTATCGGGAGCAGATAGTTTTAAAAGATAATTGGCCAGCTTCCCCTTTATCGTTTTAAAGTTTAAAAACATCAGTTTGTTGGCTAAAAATTGACTTCTGTTTGATATGGAATTCAAATAATTGGTGAGGAATACCTTGTTTTTCTGGAACAACTCAATTACTGAGTTTTTAGATAGATAAAAGACTTCCACTTCCTCATTTGCTGTAACGTTTACCGGAAATTGATTTCTCTGTCCGAATAAAAATGCGGATGCAATAGGATAGGGAGCCATTATGTCTTCAATCTTAATACTTTTCCCTGATGGATCGAGCATTTCGCCTTTCACGCTGCCTTTTAAAACAATCATCAGATTTTCGCACTTGTCTTCACGGAAGGCAAGCATGTCACCTTTCGAAAATTTCTTAATCTGATACTGTGAGTCGATCAGCAGATTTTCCATTTCGGCGGGAGAAATTCCTCTAAAAACAGGCGATTGTGAAAGTTGTTGATATAGCATTTTCTAATGTTCGGTTAATACTTCTTCAATATTAGAAGTTTCTTGGCAGTTTGCAAAGAATAAGGGATGAATTTGTCTGAAATTATCAATATCCTACTAATGATTCCAATTTTAAAATCATCTCTAAACTAATTTAAGAAGATTTCTTCGGAAACTAATCACTGAAATTATAGTTAAACCGGCACCAATTCCCAGTAGAACTAACATTTTAGGATAAATTTCTGATAAAGGAAGTTGTCTCCAGAAAATATCGAAAAAGCCTTCCATTGCCCAATAATTCACCGAAATAACGGCTAGTTTGTGCATAATTTCGGGCATGTAAATAAGTGGCATCATGCTGCCTCCTAAAGCCGAAATGACAAGTATTACCAAGGTTGATAGACTCTCTACCTGTTTTCTGCTTTTACAAACGGAAGCCATAAAAATTCCAAAGCTTGAGCAGGCAATTGCTGCTGCAAGAATCATTAGGATTAAAGCGGGTAAATTAATAAAGATATCTAATCCTAAGGCAAGCCACGAATACAGGAACATGACCGTGAGTTGAAGTACTGCCATAAAAAGTGTTGATAGCATTTTGCCGTAAAGGATACTTGAAGGGGAAATAGGAGATACCAATAGGCGGCGAAAAGTTCCGTCTTCCTTTTCCTTTAGTAGAGAAGCACCACTGCTTGATACACTAAACAAAAGCATCATGATTGCAATACCTGCTATAGCCTGCACCAAACCCAGATTGCCATTTTTTTCTTCACCAACAATTGCTGTCATTGGTAGGTTAGAGTTTTCTTCCATTTCTTTGGAATCCTCCGAGTTTTCGAAATCAGTAAATTGGTTCTCAACTCGTGCCTGAATATCCAAGAGTTCTGAATCATTCAGATTCGGATTCTTTTCTTTAATCCAAGTATTGACTTTCCCTTTGATTCCTTTTTTCATGGTGATGCCGAATAAATTAGACCACAATGCCTGTTGCAGTAAACCCATTTCAATTTCTTTGGCTTCATCGTAAAACAATTCCATAGGGGCTTTATTTCCTGCTTCAATCGAATCTTGAAATCCTTTATAAAGAACTAATACTGCGGTATTTTTGCCTTTTTTTATTAGGCCGGCAGCTTCGTCATAACTCTTGGGAAAAAGTTGCATTCCATCCTGATCGTTTAAGGTTTTAAATACTTCTTTAGATAGTTCAGTATTGTCCTGATCAGTAAATAGAAGTGAGATGGGACGAGCTTCTTTAGGTTTACCAATTCCTCCATACATTAAGGCAAAAATCGTTATTAATACCATGGGTAGAAGTAGTGATAATAAAACTGCCGTACGGTCTTTTAAATATTGGCGAATATCTTTATAGGCTATTGTGAACATGCTATTTTGGGTTTTTATCGAATATTTGATTGAAAAAAATTAATGGCATATGGATTATTTAATCCCGTAAGGATTTACCTGTTAATTCCAGAAAGATGCTCTCGAGGCTTAGGCTTTTTACCTGAAGATTCTCCAAATGTAAATTTGCAGTGGAACACATTTGAATTAGGCTTGGCAAATCGGTGTTGGCTTGCGAAGTAGAAAGCACCATTTTATTCTCTTGAATGATAAGTTGGCCATTAAAATGAGTGTTGATAATTGAGAGGTCTGTTTTTTGAGTATTGGTAAACTTTACATGGATTTCCTCTTTAATATTTGATGATTTCTTAAGCTCTTCAAGACTACCTTCTGCGATAATTTTCCCTTCATCAATAATGCCGATTCTATCGCAAAGACGCTCAGCTTCTTCCATGTAATGAGTGGTGTAAATCATTGTCAGTCCGCGGGAATGCAATTCTTGTATCACTTCAAAAATAAGATTTCTACTTTGCGGATCGATACCTACAGTGGGTTCATCCATAAAAACAATCTTAGGATCGTGAAGAAGTGCGGCTGCAATATTAATCCTTCTTTTCATACCGCCCGAATAGGTTTTTATTTTATGGTTTTTTCGATCCGATAAACCTAGAAAGGAAAGGAGTTCTTCTATTTTTGATTGCAGATTTTTGCCTTTTATGCCGTACAAAGTTCCCCAGAATTTTAAATTTTCAATGGCCGTAAGATCCTCATAAAGTGCTATTTCCTGAGGGACAACGCCAATCATACTTTTAGACTCAGAAAGATTTTTGTAAAGGGATTTTCCCTGATAAAGAATTTCCCCCCTGTCAGGTTTAAGCAGCGAGCTTAAGATACTTATTGTTGTCGTTTTACCTGCTCCATTTGGTCCTAATAGGCCGTACAATTCACCTTCATTTACGGATAGGGAAACATTGTTTAGAGCATTAACATCTTTATAGGATTTACTTAAGTTTTTTGCAACAAGCATTTGAAGAGTTGTTTTTAGTTTGTAACAACTCTAAATCTACAGAACTTTTATGACAAACAGAAGTGTGTTTTATTGAAAATTAGCGAAGAAGAGCTACATTTCCTTTTTTTAGGACTGTTTTTCCATCCAAGAAGGTTACCTCAAGAACATAAACATAAACATCAATGTCTTGTAGTTGCCCTTTGAAAAAACCATCCCAACCGGTATTTACATTTGTTGTTTCGAAAAGTTTATGTCCTAATCGGTTGTAAATAATTAGGCTTACTTCTTTCACATCCTCACCTCTAACAAATAGTTTGTCATTATGACCATCGCCATTAGGAGAAAAAGCTTTGGGTAATCCAACAAATGGATAGTTCTCCAAAAATCCAACATCTATAGTATCACTGGCCGTACAATTCGAATCTGTAGTAACTTCTACCCAATATTTCCCTTCGGTTTTAACGGTAATTTTTTGAGTAATATCACCTGTTACCCATTTGTAAAAGCAGTTTGGTGTTCCTGCATCCAATACTATTTTTTTATTAGCGTAACTTTCTAAATCTTGCCCTAAATCAATTTTAGGAGTAGGCAATAAAATAATTTCCAAACAATCCGATTCTGTATTTCCATTTGCATCTGTTACCTCGAGGCAATAATGACCATTTTCTTTTAAATATACTTCGGAGCTTGTATTTCCTAGACTAATCCAGTTGTACTGCAAGGGATAAGATGGATTCCCCTCTATTATTGGATTGATGTGAATTGAATCACCTGAACAAATCGTTTGATTTTCACCTAAAAACACACCGAATTTTTCACCTTTTCGGTGATGAACATATAAAGTATCTTTATT
>JBFFMG010000128.1:0-9322 GCA_041554215.1 Labilibaculum sp. | reverse complement strand
GAAGCATGAGGCTGTGGCAATCTAAGCCAAATTGAGCGAATATCAATTTTAATACTAGCGCGTTAGTGGTTTCAAACACTTACACTGTTTTGTTTTTGTTTGGAATTCCCCCTTTCAAGGGGGATTAAGGGGGATGTTCATTTTTTAAGAGCAATTTTCTCTAAAAAACACTCCCCTGTATCCCCTCTCAAGAGGGGACTTAAAATGCAGCATCAAATCCCCATATTGAGGCGAAGTATTTTCCCAAGCCAAATCTGTGAAAACATCCTCGTCTTATTTTTTTCCTATTTAGCTTTCTTCTAAGTAAATTTTGGCGGAAATTATAGTTTGTAAAACTCTAGCGCGTAAGCCAGTGAAGTTGGGAAGTTTTCAAAATATCTCTGCAAAGGCTACCGTCTTTTAGTCCTCTTCCTTAGATACGCAATAAACAAACAAACCCATTTCCAAAAACAAATTAGCCATGGCTAAATTTACCAAAGAGGATGCACTTCGCTATCACGAAGGCACACGTCCCGGAAAAATTGAAGTAGTACCCACCAAACCCCATTCCACCCAATTGGATTTATCGCTGGCTTACTCGCCGGGTGTTGCCGAACCTTGTTTGGCCATTGAGAAAAACCCGCAGGATGTGTACAAGTACACCGCCAAAGGCAATTTGGTTGCGGTTATCTCTAACGGAACAGCCGTTTTGGGCTTGGGCGATATTGGTCCCGAGGCGGGTAAACCGGTAATGGAGGGGAAAGGATTGCTGTTCAAGATTTTTGCCGATATCGATGTGTTCGACATCGAGGTAGACACCAAGGATGTAGATGAGTTTGTGAAGATTGTAAAGGGGATTGCACCGACTTTTGGCGGCATTAATTTAGAGGACATAAAAGCACCAGAGTGTTTCGAAATTGAAGACCGGCTAAAAAAAGAGCTGAAAATTCCTGTTATGCACGACGATCAGCATGGAACGGCCATTATTTCGTCGGCAGCTTTATTGAATGCCGCTCAAATTCAGGGAAAAGAATTGGCAAATATCCAACTGGTGGTAAATGGAGCAGGAGCATCGGCGGTAGCTTGCACGCGCCTGTATATTTCCTTGGGTATAAAAAGAGAGAATGTAGTAATGGTCGATAGCAAGGGTGTAATTCACGAGTCGCGCACCGATTTAAGTCCCATTAAAAAAGAGTTTGTTACCGGTAAAAATGTTCATACACTAGCAGAGGCCTTGGTCGATTCTGATATGTTTCTGGGCTTGTCGATAGCCGATGTTCTCACACCCGAAATGATAAAATCGATGGCAGCCAATCCTATTGTGTTTGCTATGGCGAATCCCAATCCTGAAATTGCTTACGATCTGGCTATGAAAACGCGCAAGGATTTAATTATGGCAACCGGGAGATCCGATCATCCAAATCAGGTGAATAATGTGCTGGGCTTTCCTTTTATTTTTAGAGGTGCATTGGATGTAAAAGCAACGGCAATTAATGAGGAAATGAAGATTGCAGCCGTTCGTGCCTTAGCTAATTTGGCAAAGGAGGATGTTCCTGATATGGTGAATATTGCCTATGGAGAAATGAATTTAACATTTGGCAGTGATTACATCATCCCAAAACCTCTCGACCCTCGTTTGTTAACTGTTGTGGCTCCAGCTGTAGCCAAAGCGGCTATGGATTCGGGCATTGCACACGCTCCAATTACCAATTGGGAAGCTTATAAATTGGAATTGCAAGTACGTATGGGGCGCGATAATAAATTGCTGCGGGCTTTAACCGATAAAGCCAAACGCAATCCGAAACGGGTTGTATTTGCCGAGGGGGCTAATTTTAAGGTTTTGAAAGCAGCTCAAACCGTTTTGCAAGAAGGAATTGCTCAGCCTATTTTATTGGGAAATCCGGATTACATCGAAAAGCTGATCAAGGAAAATGATTTGGATTTGGGAAATGTACCGATTATTAATTGGCGGGGAATTGAAGAAAGAAGCCGAAGAGAGAAGTATGCTAAAATTCTGTTTCATAAGCGCAGCCGAAAAGGCTTAACCTATAGCGAGGCTCTCGATAAAATGACAGATCGTAATTATTTTGGTGCCATGATGGTGGAGACAGGAGAGGCTGATGCTTTTATAAGTGGATCAACATCGAAATATGCTGATACCATTCGTCCTGCCATACAAACGGTGGGTATTAAACCTGATATCAATCATATTGCCGGAATGTATTTGGTAATGACGAATAAAGGACCTGTTTTCTTTTCAGATACGACAGTGAATCCTCGACCAGAGGCACAGACTTTGGTTGATACTACATTGCTAACGGCCGAAGCGGTTCGTAAATTTAATATAGAGCCAGTTATAGCGTTGGTTTCCTATTCTAATTTTGGATCTATCCGCACAGGCAGTCCGGTACGAGTGCAGGAGGCGATTAAAATATTGCATCGCGATTACCCCGATTTAATTGTAGATGGAGATATACAGATGAATTTTGCTTTAAATAGTGAGCTTCGAGCTAGAATGTTTCCATTTTCGAAATTGGGGAGTCGAAAAGTGAATACAATTATTTTTCCGAATTTAAGCAGTGGTAATATTGCCTATAAAATGATGCAGGAATTGGTTGGAGCAGAGGTGATAGGACCAATTTTGTTGGGAATGAACAAGTCAATTCATATCGTTCCACTCGAAAGTTCTGTTCGCGAATTTGTGAATCTTGTTACAATTGCAGTTGTGGATGCGCAGAAATAATTTTCAATTAGCAGAGAACTGTAATAAGGAATACGAATAGTTTCAAATTGGAAAAGTAGGTAGGACAGATATAGCAGTTTAATGAATACAGAAAAGCTTCAGTTGAACATTTTATAATTTTCGGCTGAAGCTTTTTTCTATTAACCGACTATTTTCTTAGGTGAATGATTAATTATCAGCGTTTTTTTATTTAAGTAGTATACTTCTGAAAGAGCCTAAAATAGATTTGTTTAAGTTTTTTTGTACCTAATCAAAAATGAATGAAAAAATTACATATTAAGATAAGGTAAACAAAGTATACTTGTTTAAATTTTCTTATCCATTGATAATCAGACTAAAAGGTGCATTGGTCAGTTAATACTTTACTCTCACCAAAATTGTTTAGATTCTTTCTAAGTAATGAGCCTCCAAATTTGTTCCTTAGCAAAAAACTCCCGAAATTTTATTTACCGTTGAATAAAATACTTGAATAGGTTTAAAGAAAATCGCCCAATTTTCTTGCCTTAAAAAAATAACAAATTTAAGTGTTTAATAGCGGTAAAACCCTGAATAAAACAATTTCATTGACTTTGCAAAGTTTTGAACTTTCGAAGATTTTTTTTGCTTTAAAAAATAACGGTACAAATACCTTTCTGTAACCGAGAAAGCGAAGCTGTGCCATATTAGATAGATACCTGGCACTCCTCCTTGAAAATAGACGTATAATAGTCTTCAACCAACTATAATCTATTTTCTTGCAGATCTTATGTTCACTTACAACTTAACTCAACCAACATGCAAGCCTTAAAAAGGCCTTACTATTGGCATGCGATCTATACCCGATCGCGAGCTGAAAAAAGGCTCTATCAAGAATTGTGCTCGAAAAACATCGAGTGCTATCTTCCTTTACACAAAGAACTTCGAAAATGGAGTGATCGGATGAAATGGGTTGAAGAACCTCTTCTTCGGTCATACCTATTTGTGAGAGTCAGTGAAAGAGAATACTACGACGTAATCAATTCTAGTTTTGCGGTTAGGTATGTAACTTTCAGTGGCAAAGCTGTGCCTATACCCGAACAACAAATTGAAGCATTACGACTTTTCTTAGAGGATAAAAATCGCAAAGTCGACCTTTGTCCAGATAAGCTGGAAAAAGGAGAATGTGTTGAAATTGTTTGTGGACCACTAAAAGGCATTCAAGGCGAAATCATTCAAATAAAGGGGAAGAGTAGAATTGTTATCCGTTTCGATTCTTTAGGAACTTGTGTTTATACAGATATAAGTATGGATACAATTAGGCAAGTTCAATCTATCATTAATTAAATTCCTGTAAATCTCATGAATAAAATTGAAATTGTTACGACAATAGGCATGGGTTATATTGGCCTGCCTACAGCTGCTCTTATTGCAAATAGTGGGATGAGAGTTTATGGAGTAGACATAAATCCAAAGGTAGTTGAAGCTGTGAACGAGGGGCGTATTATAATTGTAGAACCCGATTTAGATGGTTTGGTGAAAAGTGTTGTGGAGGATGGGTTATTAAGTGCTCACTTGCAACCCGTTGAAGCTGATGTGTATACAATTGCAGTTCCTACCCCTTTTAAAGGCAATCATGAGCCGGATATTTCTTATGTTCTTGCTGCATGCAATGCTATTATTCCTTTGCTAAAGAAGGGTGATTTATTCATTATTGAATCAACATCTCCGGTTGGAACAACCGAGAAAGCAAGAGATTTGATTTATTCAAAACGTCCGGATCTTGAGGGAACAATTTTTATTGCCTATTGTCCCGAGCGAGTATTGCCTGGTAACATTATTTATGAATTGGAGCATAACGATCGGGTGATTGGAGGCATTAACAAGGAATCGACAGAACGTGCTTGCGAATTTTTTCAAAAATTTGTTCTTGGAGAATTGCACAAAACCAATTCCCGAACTGCCGAAATGTGCAAACTTGTCGAGAATTCGTCGCGCGATGTACAAATTGCCTTTGCCAACGAGCTATCAATTATTTGCGATAAGGCTGGTATAAATGTTTGGGAGTTAATCGAACTGGCAAACAAACATCCGAGGGTAAATATTTTAACTCCTGGCTGTGGAGTAGGTGGCCACTGCATTGCGGTAGATCCTTACTTTATTGTTTCGGAGTATCCTTTGGAAAGTCAGATAATTGGAAAGGCTCGAGAAATAAACAATTACAAAGCTTTTTGGTGTGTCGAGAAAATTAAGAACGCCAGTCTGCAATTTCAAGTAAAGAATGGCTATGAACCTAAAATTGCTTTGATGGGAATGGCTTTTAAACCCAATATTGATGATTTACGCGAATCGCCAGCTAAATACATTGCCCAAAAAGTAATTGGATCTGATCAGAATAAAATCATGCTTGTTGAACCAAATATTGATTCGCATCCCGATTATGAACTTTCCGATTATCAAAATGCTTTTGATGCAGCAGATATGGTTGTGTATTTGGTGGCACATTTCGAATTTTATTCACTACCAAAAACAAAGGACAAACTGATTCTGGATTTTTGTGGAGTAACCAACAATCAAACCGAAGATTTTGAAGCCGTACCTGCAGAAGTTGTTGTAAAAGCTTCGATCAATAAGTTATCTGTTAACGGGAATCAATTTTAAGTTACTATTTATTAAAGACTGATTACCGGTCAGAATATGTTTTGCTCTTCAACAACCACCTTTATGGAGCAGTACAGTAAAATATTCACTTTAAAACCAAGCAAATTATGAATGGGAATGGAAAATACCGGGTGTTATTGGTTTTTGGAACCCGACCCGAGGCTATAAAAATGGCTCCTTTGGTAAAAGAATTTCAGAAGTATCCGAACGATTTTCATACGACAGTTTGCGTAACTGGTCAGCATCGCGAAATGCTCGATCAGGTTCTGGATTTATTTGATATTCAACCCGATTACGATCTTGAAATCATGAAGTCGGGTCAGGATTTGTATGATATTACCAGTAGGGTTCTTATTGGAATGCGTAATGTATTAAAAGAAGCCAAACCTGATTTAGTATTGGTTCATGGAGATACATCCACTTCTTCAACAACTGCTTTGGCTGCCTATTATCAGCAAATTGCAGTTGCTCATATCGAAGCTGGTTTACGAACTAATAATTTGTATTCTCCATGGCCTGAAGAGGGCAATCGTCAAATTACAGGACGACTTGCCCAATGGCATTTTGCACCTACCATTATGGCTCAGAAAAACCTGATGGATGAAGGAATTAGTAAAAATAGAATTGTTGTGACAGGGAATACTGTTATTGACGCTTTACAGTTAACACTTACAAAAATTCATCGCTCTTCGAGAGTTGTAATGGATATTCTTAATGTATTGCAAACTAAAGGAATTCCTACGAGTTTAGTTGCCGATTGGGTCTATCGTACCCGAAAAATGGTATTGGTAACCGGGCATCGCAGGGAGAATTTTGGAAAGGGTTTTTTGAATATCTGCGAGTCGATTAAATTTTTGGCTGGGAAATACCCTGATGTTGATTTTGTATATCCGGTTCATTTAAATCCAAATGTTCAGAAGCCTGTTTACGAAATATTGGGTAAGAATCAGGAGAATGGAGAAGTTGGACCTAAAAATATCTTCTTGATTGATCCGATAGACTATTTGCCATTTGTTTACATGATGGATCTTTCTTATCTGATTTTAACCGATTCGGGAGGAATACAGGAAGAAGCACCATTTTTAGGGAAACCGGTTTTGGTCATGAGGGATACAACTGAGCGTCCAGAGGCATTATCGGCAGGAACCGTAAAATTAGTTGGGACAGATTCTTATCGAATTATTGAATCGGTAGAAATGCTTTTCAACGAGGAAGCCATTTACCGTAAAATGTCACAAGCAAGTAACCCTTACGGGGATGGAAATGCTTGTATCCGAATTGTTCAGGAATTGATAAAAGCAATTGCGGTTCGCGAAAGAATTGTTGCTTAATAAATTTATAAATGTCTGAATTAAAAAGTCAAACTATTAAAGGGGTGTTCTGGAGTTTCCTCGAAAAATTCGGAAGTCAGTTAATACTCCTGATTTCTCAGATTGTATTGGCCAGATTATTGGAGCCAGAGGATTTCGGTTTGATAGGGATGCTAGCCATATTTATTGGTGTTTCACAAGCATTTATTGATAGTGGATTCGATAATGCACTCATCCAGAAAAAAGATGTTAATCAAACCGATTATTCAACGGTTTTTTATTTTAACATCGCGATAGGCTTTTTACTCTATTTGTTATTATTTGCAATAGCTCCTTATATCGCTGACTTTTTTCATCAGCCATTACTGGTAAATTTAACCCGAGTTGTTTGCATTATTTTGGCCGTAAATTCTTTTGGACTAATTCAGTTGGTCAAGTTTAAAATTGAAATGAATTTTAAAGCCATTGCTCAGGTAGTGGTAATTGCCAATTTTTTATCGGCTTTTGTGGGAATAGGAATGGCTTTACTAGGTTATGGTGTTTGGGCTCTTGCAGGACAAATTATGGGGATTTATTTTTTTAGAACCATTTTGTTTTGGGTGAAAAGTTCGTGGAGACCTTCATTCGTATTTTCAATTCAGTCTTTTAAGCAATTGTTTCGTTTTGGCTCCAAACTTTTGTTATCGGGAATTATCAGTCAAGCATTCGAGAATATTTACCTCATGGTAATTGGGCGTATGTTTTCAGCAACAGCATTGGGATTTTATTCACAAGCGAAAAAATTACAACAAGTTCCCGTTACTACATTAGCGCAAGTAGTAGGAAATGTAACCTTCCCAGCATTCTCAAAAATTCAGGACGATAATGAGAAATTAAAACAAGGATTTCGCAAGCTGATTAAGCTTTTGGTTTTTGTTAATTTCCCCTTAATGCTTGGCTTGGCTGTAATTGCAAAACCGCTGTTGGTATTGGTTCTTGGTGTAAAATGGTTGCCTTCGGTACCTTATTTTCAGTTGTTGTGTATTGCGGGAATGATTTACACCTTGCATGCTTCCAATTTGAATATTTTAAAGGTAAAAGGCAGATCCGATTTATTTTTATATCTCGAAATCGCTAAAAAATCGATAGTAGTAGTCGCTATTATTATCGGATTAAATTGGGGAATCATGGGCTTGGTCATAGGTCAAATCTGCACCTCGTTTATTAGCTTTTTTATCAATGCATTTTATACCGGGAAACTAATTTCCTATACCATTCCCAACCAACTAAAAGACATTAGTCAAACTTTTTATATCAGTATAGGAATGCTTGCTTTCATGACAATTGGCTGGGTATTCGAAAATCAAATTTTGACTCTCTCTTTCCAGATACTGATTGGTATCGGATCCTATTTGTTGTTGGCAATCGCTACTAAACAAGAAGCTTTAACCGATGGGTTGCTTATTTTAAAAGAAATAATACCACTTCGAAGATGGAAAAAAATAAAATATTAGTTACTCGCCCTCAATTGCCTCCTTTGAATGAGTTTATTCCCTTGTTAGAGGATATTTGGGATAGCAGATGGTTGACCAATAATGGCAAGTATCATCAGGAATTTGAAAAGGCACTTGCCACTTTTCTTGGAGTGCCTTACGTGTCGCTGTTTTCCAATGGAACTCTGGCTCTAATGGCGGCACTGCAATGCCTAAAAATAAAAGGCGAAGTAATTACCACGCCTTATAGTTTTGTGGCAACTACGCACTCTTTATGGTGGAATGGCATAAAACCTGTTTTTGTCGATATCGAACCTGATTATTGCAATTTGGATATTAAATTGATCGAAGCTGCTATTACGCCTGAGACAACTGCTATTTTACCTGTTCATGTGTACGGAAATCCATGCGATGTTGAAGAAATTCAAAATTTGGCTGACCGATATGGTTTACGGGTAATTTACGATGCGGCTCATGCATTTGGCGTGAAATACAAGGACACTAGTGTTTTGAATTATGGCGATTTATCGATTTTAAGTTTTCATGCAACAAAAGTTTTCAACACCATCGAAGGAGGAGCAATAATATGTCATGATTTAAAAACAAAAAAGCGAATAGATTATTTGAAAAATTTTGGCATTGCTGATGAAACTACTGTTGTTGCCCCTGGTATTAATGCAAAAATGAATGAGTTACAAGCGGCTTACGGTTTACTTCAATTAAAATACTTCGAGTCTGCAATTGATGGAAGGCAACATATTACTGAGAAATACCGGAAGGGTTTAAATAATATTGCAGGGCTTCGTTATCTCGAAAATCCTGTTGATGTGGATTACAACTATTCCTATTTCCCAATTTTTATTGATGAATCGGAGCTGGGGAGTTCGAGGGATGATGTTTATGAAGAGTTGAAAAAGCACAACATATACGGACGAAGGTATTTTTACCCCTTAATCAGTGAGTTTCCTGCATACAGAGGATTGCCATCAGCCAAAGGTTTAGACATAGCTTTTGAAATATCACGGCAGGTAATTTGTTTGCCATTGTATCCCGATTTAGCAGATGAAGTTGTTGAAAGGATAGTCTCGATTATTAAAGGAATGGTTCGGGTTGAGAGAAGAGAAAACCATTTGAAAGTGTATAGTCAAATGAAGAGAAATATAGAATAGAACTATGGATAAGAAACGAATCTTACTGCTTGG
>JBFFMG010000127.1:0-9345 GCA_041554215.1 Labilibaculum sp. | reverse complement strand
GCAAAATCTAAGTAATGAGCAGGAAATACTAATGAATATTTCTGATATCATTATTGATTGCTATCAGGCAGAATCACTTTTATTGCGGGTGAAAAAGCTGATTGCCATAAAAGGTGAAGAAGCATGCACAGAACAAACAGCCATGTGCGAGGTCTTTTTTTATGATGCCGCCGATCGTATTCATAAAAATGCCAAAGATGCTGCAAACTCAATAACTCAGGGCGATGAATTGCGTATGATGCTTTTGGGTTTGAAACGATTCACAAAACACTCCGGACTCAACAGCAAAGAAAAGCGCCGGCTAATTGCGGGTAAATTGATTGAAGAAAACAATTATTGTTTCTGATAACAGTAGATCGTTAGATGTTAGGAATGAGATATTAGATGGATTTGCAGTATGCTTATTCTTAACCTTTACACAGAAATACCCATCGGGAAAAACACTCTTTTAAATGCAGAGGCACTTTTAAGCATAGGGAGTTCACTTTTTAGTATCGGGAAGGCTCTTTTAGGCTTAGAAAATTCACTTTTCAGTACCGGAAGGCCACTTTTTGACATGGGAAAGCACTTTTTTTGCTTCGGGAAACACTTTTTAAGCATGGGAAAGCAATTTATATGAAGTAATCAAAACCTTTTAAAATTAGGTTTAAGCCACGCAATTAAATATGTCTTTCAGTACCTATTAACAGGGAACATATATTTAAAACCTCTCAAATAATATTAGCATATTAAAAAACCTCCGGCTGCTATTTTTTAGCAACCGGAGGTTATACTTATTTTGAAAATAGACTATTCTTTAACTTTTTGACTCATGATGTAGTAATACAACAAGAAACCAATTGATATCGAAACAAAAAAGATTCCATAAGGCATGGCACTATCGTACTGCTTAAACATGGGGTTGTAAGAGGACAATACTTCCATAACGATAAAACCTATTCCTCCAAAAAATGCAACCAAGCCCCATTTTAAAGCTGGATACTGATCGTATTTTACCTGCTTTTTTACTTCTATTTCAGCATCTTGCTCCAAAATGCCTGCCTTTTCGAAATGACCTGATTTAATAATTTTACGCTTTAAAAAATGTGCCGATAAGATTTTTACAAAGGTGATGATACTAAAGAACACCACTGCAGCCATTAACAATTCACCAAGATTCATATTTTAAGTTTTAAGTTTCTGAATGTATTTTGCCTATTAGACCAGAGTGCTTTGCAGAATGTTGCAAAAAGTTTATTTTTTTTTACGCTTCATCCCCCAATACTTGTCCGAAAAGTAGAGTCTCACACGAAAACAACCTGCTGAGCTTATTTATTATTTAAAAAAAGCTAACGGGACCCGAAGCAAAACCCACATCAACACCAACCGCCACGCCGAAGAATTAGAAACACGATACGGCAACTGGGTAAGGAGTAATTGAGAGAGATGTTCAACTTGAATAGCTTTGATAATATGCAGAAGAAAATAAAAGACCTAATTCAATTGCAGAAATAAGAAAGAGTAAAGGTTTGACTTTTACTATTAATTTATTTTTATCTTGTTAATCAAGATTTTATTAACCAGCCAACAGTCAAAAATGAAAGTATTATTTATAGGAGGTTCAGGAAATATAAGTACTTCATCCAGTCAATTAGCCATTGAAAAAGGAATTGAAATTTATCACCTGAATAGAGGGAATACACTCCGGAAAATATCAGGCGTTAAAGTTATATTAGGTGATTGTAATAAAATTAATGAGGTACCCAATCTTAAAAAACACAACTGGGATGTTGTTGTCAACTGGATCACCTTTACACCAGATGATATTGAACGTGATATTGCCTTTTTTAAACGGAAAACCAAACAATACATTTTTATAAGCTCTGCTTCGTGCTATCAAACACCTCTAAGTTATCCTATAATTACTGAATCAACTCCGTTATGTAATAATTTATGGGATTACTCAAGTAATAAAATTAAATGTGAAGAGCGATTAATGAAAGCTTATCAGGAAGAAAATTTTCCTGTTACAATTGTTCGTCCGTCATTAACATACGATACTGTAATCCCAATTGCCATTGGGGGATTTAAGGAATTTACAACTGCTGACCGAATTTTAAAAGGAAAAAGGATTATTATTCACGGTGACGGAACTTCATTATGGACTGTAACCCATTCGGATGATTTTGCAAAAGGATTGGTTGGCTTATTAGGTTTAACACAAGCCATAGGACATGCTTTTCATATTACTTCCGACGAAATTTTAAGTTGGAACATGATTTATAAAATTTTAGCTGATAGTTTAGGTTGTGAAGCAAAGGTAGTGCATATTGCTTCTGATTTTATTTGTAAAATAGAACCTTCCTTTACAGGAACGCTGCTTGCCGACAAAAGTGAAAGTGTCATTTTTGATAATACAAAAATCAAAACTTTTGTACCCGAATTTAAGGCTTCAATCCCATTTTCCACCGGAATAAAAAGAACCTTAAAATGGCTGAATCAAAATCCAGATATGAAATTTATAAATCCTGAAACCAATGCCAAAATTGATCATATTTTAAATGCCTATAACGCCTTATAACCCTTTTTCCTAAAGGCGAAGGATAGAATAATGTAAATCAACTGGTCCGAATTGAAATCTGGACTTTAGATATTTAAAATTCGTCAAAAAGACCTCATCCCCCGGCCCTTTCTCCTAAAGGTGAAGGAGAGTCTCGCTCCAAATAAAGATTAGATCAACAAAATCTTCTTATTCTCACCAATAAAATTAAAGATGTGTTCTCTACTCCTTCAGGAGAAGGATAGGATGAGGTATTTCAACAGATCAGTATTTGCATTCTAGGGCTTCTTGCACTTACAATTTTCAATTCGTAAAAATGGGGGATTGTTCTATATTTATAACTAATTGCTTTCGTGCATTGCCTTGCGTTAGGTGTAGAAGCGGCTACCCCGCAGTGAGGTACGAACGAGGAGTAATAGCGATTGACCCGACCCGAAGGGGAACGCCCAAAAGAAAATGAAATTTAATTGCGATATCGTGCAACAAATAAATGGGAACACTTGTCTACTCCTTCAAAGATGAACGAAACCGAGCTGATACAACAGATATGTAATGGCAATCCTCAAGCTTTCCGATATTTGGTGAAGCAATATGAGCGGTTGGTGTATCATGTAGCCGGAAGATTGTTAAATCAGCAGGAAGATTTGGAGGATGTAGCGCAGGAAGTTTTTATAAAGGTGCATCAAAAATTGCCTGGTTTTAGGGGCGATTCGAAACTTTCGACCTGGATTGCTACAATTGCTTACCGTGTTTCTGTAAATCATTTAAAAAAGCGAAAACCCGATGTGGATATTGGAGAATCACAATATGAATTGCTTCAACACAGCAGAGTTTCGGATGAAAATCCGGAGCTGTTAACGCAGAAAAAAGAGTTGAAGGAGATAGTGAAACAAATGGTTGATAGATTGCCGGCACAATACAAAACGGTTTTGAGTTTGTATCATTTGGAGGAATATGGATACAATGAAATTGTCGAAATTACGGGATTACCAGAGGGAACGGTAAAAAATTACATTTTTAGGGCTCGGAAATTGCTGAAAGAAATGTTGGTGAGAAGCGAATTGACAAGAGATATTTAAATTTGAGATATGAGAATTCAGCAAATGAAACTGATATGAATACAAATAATAAGACAGAAGAAAATTGGGATTTTGATGAATTGAAGCTGATTGACGAACTGCTTAAAGAGAGTCTTATGCAAGATTTTTCGGTTTCGATTCCTACTAATTTTGCCGATTTAGTGACTGAAAAGGTGGAAAAACAAAAATCAGTCAAAGAGGCTTTGTTGCGTATGCTGATGATGACTTTGGGATATCTTGGAATTCCCGGAATCGCTTTTGGATTGCTTTTCTATTTAAAATCGGCGAAAGTAGATTTAATTCTCGATTTAATTTTCACCTACAAATATCCGATTCTGTTCGGAGTACTTTGTATTCTTTCGATTCAGGTAGCCGATGTGTTTTTGCTTAGTCGGACCAAAGATCAATTGGATAAATAGATAAAAAAGTGAATACTATTCTCTTTTTAGAGCTACTTTTTATACGCAAATTGATATTTATTGACTGTATACACATTGTTAATTAAAATAGCTTTTGTCCTTTAGCCGGACGGCCTTTGCAGAAGAAAGATGGAATGAGCTAATAAATAAAATGGCGCAATCTGCGATTAGATTGCCCCATTTTTTTCGCTTTATAAAATAACTCTGACAGGTACATGTACGCTGTCAGGTTATTAAAAATTATTCCACCTCATAAACCGGAATACGATCTGGGGTCCAAGGAGCTCCTACTTTTTCCAACTCAGCCTCAACCAATTTTATTTCATTAGCAACAGCATGAAGTCGTTGTAATGCAATCGGAAATTCCTCTTTTAAAATTTCAAATTGCTCTTTTTGAGTTTGCGTAACACCCGATGTACTGGCCCAATGAGCACCAATAATATTATCAATTCTGTTTGATATTGGAATTTGTGCCGGCGGAATTTCTTCACCACTGGCACGTGCCTCTACTCCATTAAACAGAAAATTAATGGCATTTACTTCCTGTTGCAGGTCGTTAACTTTAGCAGTTAGCTTTGTACCTACACCTGGTGTTTGCAACATTGCCATACGAATGGCATTAATTTTCCCTTTATAGGTATTGTTCAGTTGCATACTACCCTGAATAGCCCTCGACATTTTTGCAACTTTTTGCTGAAAAGTCACCAATTCGGCACGATTCGCTGCAGGTAAACTTGTGTTATTTAAAGTTACAGCTTTAAATGGAACTGTGGCTGTTAATAGTTTGTATTCTCCATTAGTCACCATACCCATTTCAACCTGATAGTCTCCTGGCATTGCGAACATGCCCGATTTTGCTTCTTTGGTTGGTTTAAATTCGTTATCCTTTACGGGATTTAATGATTGATAACGAAGATCCCAATGGGTACGATTAATACCCTTTTGAGCCTTCTCGGTCAACCTTCTAATTTCGTTGCCGTCCTTATCTTTCACTATAAACACAAGATAAGGTGAATCTTCCCTTGTCTCATCGTCCATCTCTTTCCAACTTGGTTGTGGAATATAAGAACCTGATTTTGAAAGCTCTTTCTCTTTTTCCTGACGAATTTGTTTGGCTGTTTTGGGTACTTCTTTCAGAAAATAGGTGAACACGGCACCAAATTCAGGATTGGGAGCCGTAAAATAGGTTGAACCCATGCTGCCTTTTCCTCCCTTTTGGATGTACATTAAGGCATCTTTAACTGGGAAAAGCTGAGCTTCTTTTTCAATCATTTGGGATGTTACGCCACGCAAAGGAGAATAATCATCTAAGATGAAAAAGCCACGACCAAAACTAGCAGCTACCAAATCGCCTTCACGTTTCTGAATGGTTAGATCACGAACTGCAATTGTTGGAATACCAGCTTTTAACTGAACCCAGTTTTTACCCTCATCTTTTGTGAAAAAAACACCAAATTCTGTTCCGACAAATAACAATTGAGGATCTATGAAATCTTGCTCAATAGTATGAACAGTTCCGTTCCTTGGTAAATTTCCTGCGATATTTGTCCAAGTCTTCCCTTTATCAGCACTTTTTAAAATGTATGGTTTGAAATCGTCGCGCTTGCGGTTGTCGAAAGATGCATAAACCTCATTCTCATTGTGCTTAGAAGGCATTAAATCACTAACATAAGTGTATTGTGGAATTCCCGGAAACGCAGCATATTTCATCCACTTTTCTCCGCCATTTTCTGTAACCTGAATTAATCCGTCATCGGTTCCCACATACAATAAATTTTCCTTTAAAGGCGATTCGGCCAAAGAAATAATAGTCCCATACTGTGAGGTGGAAACATGCTTTTTAACGGCATCGGCCGACCAGTATTTGCCCATCACCTTAAATGAATCGCGATCGATTCCAGAAGTTAAATCGCCACTGATGACTTTCCATGTATTTCCACGATCGTCGCTTTGGAATAGCTTATTAGCCGCTGCATATAACCTTGTGTGCAGGTGACTACTAAGAATTACCGGAGCATTCCAATTCCACTTGTAAGCCGGCTCGCCTTTTGGTTCCCTGGCTTTAATCTCAATTTTCTCACCGCTTTTTTTATCGTAACGATACAAGTTACCATATTGATATTCGCAGTAAACAATGTTTGGATCGGTTGGATCGATTTGTGCCCAAAAGCCATCGCCACCCAAAATAGGATCCCAATCGGCATTGGTAACGCCTTTTTTACTGATATTTTGAGAGGGTCCACCAAGCGTGTTATTATCTTGTGTTCCGCCATAAACATTATAAAATGGCAGTGCATTATCAACCTGAACTCTGTAAAACTGAGTTACAGAAAGATTGCACTTAAATACATAGGTAGCACCAGCATCGAAACTTTCGTAGATTCCTCCATCTCCACCAATCATAAAGTGATTCGTATCGCTTGGGTCAATCCAAAGTGCATGATCGTCAACATGGCGATCTTTTAATCCCATTCGAGTCCAAGTCTTTCCTCCATCTTCAGTAAATTGAGAACGTGTTTCAACGGAATACACTTTATCTACATTAATAGGATCGCAATAAATTTCGTTGTAATATTGACCACTACTTGCGTAATCACTCATTTTTGTCCAAGACTCACCTCTATCTGTAGAACGGAAAAATCCACTTTTATCTTCTGCTGCTTCAATAATGGCAAACACGTAATTGTGATTTACCGGAGAAACAGCAATTCCCATTCCTCCCATATCAACACTAGGCAATCCAGATTTTAATTTTCGCCAGTTTTCTCCACCATCGGTCGATTTGTAAATTGCAGATTCGGGTCCGCCGTTAATTTTCGCATAAACATGACGGCGGCGTTGTTCCGATGTAGCATACATGATGTTTGGCTCAACGGGATCCATAATCACATTGTTAACACCTGTATTTTCACTAATTTCCAAAACTTTTTTCCAGCTTTCTCCTCCATCGGTTGTTTTGTATAATCCGCGCTCGCCTCCCGGTCCCCAGGCAGAACCTTCTGCTGCAACAAATACTATATTCGAATTGCGGGGATCAATAACAATTCCTCCAATGTGGCGGGATTCTTTCAAACCCATATTCATCCAGCTTTTACCGCCATCCATGGTTTTGTATACCCCATCGCCATAAGCTAAAGCTCTTTGGTGATTGTTCTCTCCTGTTCCTGTCCAAACTACATTGCTGTTGTTAGGATCCATAGTAACTACTCCAATGGAATACGAACCATATTTATCGAAAACGGGTTGCCATGTAGTTCCATTATTTATGGTTTTAAAAATATTACCACTTGCGATTCCCACATAGTATTCGCTATGATTATTTGGATTTACGGCAAAGTCAGCAATACGGCCCGACGTAGTAGCTGGTCCTATATTTCGAAACTTTAACCCGTTCACCAATTTCGAGTTAATTAATGTATCAACTGTTGTTTCTGTTTTTTTATCCTTTGCCTGCAAGTAGCCAGACTGAATTAACATTCCTGCGAGCAACAAGAATATGCCCGATCGTTTCAGGCCGTTCATTAGAATATTCATGAGTTAAATTTTAAGGTGTAATAGTGTCAGATAAATCAAGTTAAACTATTCATTATTAGACGCTTTTTAATTTGTTTTAGTATGGATTGTTGAATTTACGGGATTCCTATTAAAATTCCTAGATCGGAAGTCTATTATTGCAGGTATATAAACCTCATCCCCCATCCCCTTCTCCTAAAGGTGAAGGGGAGCAGCATTCCAAATAAAGATTGGATCAATAAAATTTTGTTAATTCATACAAATTAAATTGAAGATGAGGTAAATTCGCTAACTTAGATTTGTGATCTAGGCTTCGCGAGAATAATTACGGATATATTACGGTGCGCTGCACCATGGATTTTCCATACAAATCCATTTCTACAAATATTTTGGTGCTCTGCACCTGAACCAAGGATTCAATTCCGATAAGCACCAGAAATGCGTAATATTTGTGGCGAGAGAATGACCCGATCTGAAAGGGAACGCCCAAAATAAAAGAATTTTTGAACGTGTTACAATTAAAAAAATCCGATTCTCTCGAACCGGATTAACCTTTCCTATCTCTTTTTACTTCGAAGCCAAATCCGTTCTCCAACTTCGACCTTGTAATTTTTATTTACTCCGTTAAATCGTTCAATTCGTTTCAATTTAACACCATATTCTTGTGCAATACTATACAAACTTTCTCCTTTTTCAACTCGATGGAAATTAAATCCTCGTGCTGCTTTTCCTCGCTTGTTATGCAGATATAATCGCTGATTAAGTTGTAAAATATAATTTTTAGGAAGATCATTATACTTCAAGAGCTTTTTTCGATCAACACCTAAACTCTTCTCAATGCTATAAAAGGTATCCCCCTTTTTAGTAATTATATAATGAATTCCATTGGTAATTTCTAATCTTGCTCCAAAAGGATCAATTTCCAAATCGGAATCAATATCTGCCAAATCGGTTCCTGTAGGTCTTTCAATAATTAGATCGTCTCCTTTACCTTTTATATCGAATTTATGCAATTGCTCTTCTTCAATAATCTTAATCAACCTATGTGCATATTGAGAATCAGTAGCATATCCCGCCTTTTTCAATCCATGAGCCCAACGTTTGTAGTCATCAGAATCGTATTTAAATAAAAATGCATATCGCGATCGAGTGCTTAAAAACTGAGAATGATCTTTGTAAGAATCATAAGGATGATCGTATTTTCGAAAGCATTCGTTTTTAGTGTCATCATCCATTTTCATGCTCGGGCCCATCCAATCATGACACTTAATTCCGAAATGATTATTGCCTTTTGTTGCCAGCAAAGAATTCCCATTCCCCGATTCTAATAAGCCTTGAGCCAAAGTGATACTGGCAGGAATTCCTGTTCGCTGCATTTCACGAACGGCTAAATCCTTATATTTATGAATGTATTCTTTTCGGGTTAATCCTTTTGCAAAAACAGATGCGGTAAAAACAAAACTAAGTATGATATATAAAAAAACTCTCTTCATTCGGTTTAGGTTTTTTGAATCGTGTGTGAAAAATGGGAAATCAATCTATTTATGTATATATTAGTCGCGATTTCCAAAACAACCATAAAAATATAACAATCCTGTTAGAGTAAATGCAACAGGACAAGATGATAACAGCGGAATTGTAAGCATTGCCTTATACTATATGGGGCAAGATGATACAGATTGGACTCAATATGGCTCAACCAGGTCACCATTTGAATGGGAATTTTATAGAACTAACTCAAGCTATTACAATCTGTGTACAATTGCAAAGGACTACGCAGGAAATACAGAAGCTT
>JBFFMG010000126.1:0-9347 GCA_041554215.1 Labilibaculum sp. | reverse complement strand
TCCCGTTGCATTGCCTGCAGTTTTAATTCTAATTGGAGGCTTGGTTTTTCGATTTATAATGGTTGATGCAGGACAACTAAGTAACTATCTATATTAAAAATTTGTGTGCAACTGCTGCAGACATAGATTTGGTTAGTTTTTTATTAAGCTCTAAAGGGTGCATTTTTGCACTCTTTTTTGTTTGTGTATTTAGGTTTCTTTTTTGTTTTATTACATATACGTCCTATTAAATTTTGGAATTAAGCTAAATTCTGTCGTAACTTACGAATAGAGTAGATGCTTAATTTTAAAAAATTCTGATTATGGGAGCAACTAAAATTACACCAAAAGATGATTCGATAAGGAAAGATATTCTAAATACGGCTTTAGAAATATTTGTGCGCGATGGCTATTTCTCGACAACAGGAGCTTTAATTGCAAGTGAAGTTGGTATTAGCGAAGAAAAGTTATTTTCCATTTTTGAGACCAAAGAGAATCTACTACACACAATAGTTGCTGAAGCTGTACATTTGATATTCGATGGTATTGATCCAAATCAGGATGGTAAGTTATTGGAAGTTGAGTTACTGTTTTTCATCAATGATTACTTTGAGTCTATTGAAAAAAATCTCGAATTCTTTAAACTTTTTTATTCTTTGAGATTTCAGCCGGGTGTTGTTGATGAGTACAAACATGAGCTACATGAAATTGTAATCCCTAAATTTGATATCATACAAAATTATTTTCGCAAGGAAGGAATTGAAAATCCAAAAATGGAAACGCGCTTTCTAGCATCAATGTTGGATGGAATTGCAATGAATTTTGTTTTGGAACCCGAAGGTTATCCAATTGATGAAATGCAGCAAAAAATCTTGAATATGTATATTAAAAAAGCAGAAATAGAGGATTAAAAGCAATTTGTTTTTAAGAATTGATAGTATAAAAAAACCGATCTGATTTTTTCAGATCGGTTTTTATATGTTTTGGAAATTAGCGAATAGCCAACTACTATAAGCGAATGTCTTTAGATTTATTTCAAACCACGTTTGATCAATAATGCATCAATACTTGGCTCAGCACCTCTAAATTTCTTGTACAATTCCATTGGATCTTCAGTACCACCTTTAGCCAATACATTATCGCGGAAAGCTTTTGCGGTAGCCTGATCGAATAGAGAAGTTTCTTTGAATGCCATAAATGCATCTGAATCTAGAACACCAGCCCAAATGTAAGCATAGTATCCAGCAGAGTATCCACCAGCAAAAATATGACTGAAATAAGTTGAACGATATCTAGGATAGATTTCAGAAATTAATCCAAGTTCATCAAGATATTTCTTTTCGAAAGTCATCACATCTTCAGTTAACTCTTCAGTTAAAGTATGATATTTCATATCCAACATGGAAGCAGCTAAGTATTCAATAGTTGCAAATCCTTGATTGAATTTACCTGCATTTTGAATTTTCTTCACCAGTTCAACAGGAATTACTTCGCCTGTTTGGTAATGTTTAGCGTATAATGCCAACATTTCTGGTTCGAAACACCAGTTTTCCATTATCTGAGAAGGAAGCTCAACAAAATCGCGTGAAACTGAAGTTCCAGACAACATATTGTATTTACACTTTGATAAGAATCCGTGTAGAGCATGACCAAATTCGTGGAATAAAGTTTCTACTTCATCAGGAGTTAATAGAGAAGGAGTATCGCCTACTGGTTTCGTAAAGTTGCAAATGTTCATGATAATAGGAGAAACAGGATTGTCTGTTCCTAAACCAGACTGCTTGCGGAATGTGCTCATCCATGCACCACCACGTTTCGAAGCGCGTGGGTGATAATCCAAGTAGAAAATACCAATGTGTGTTCCATCAGCTTCTTGCAATTCAAATACCTGATTTTCAGGATTGAATTTAGCAATATCAGTACGAGGTAAGAATTTAATGCCATATAATTTAGTTGCTAAAGCAAAAGCACCATCGCGAACATTGTTGATTTCGAAATATGGCTTTAATTCTTCTTCATCTAAATCGTATTTTGCCTTTTTTACTTTATCTGAATAATACCACCAGTCCCAAGAGGCTAACTTGAATTTTCCACCTTCTTGATCAATTACTTTTTGCATTTCAGCAACCTCTTTTTTAGCATTTGGCAATGCTGCAGCCCAAAGTTGGTTCAATAATTTAAAAGCATTTTCAGGGGTTTTAGCCATGTTCTTTTCCAGAACAAATTCTGCATGGTTGTTGAAATCGAATAACTGAGCACGCTGAATACGAAGATTTACAATTTTCTTGGCAATCTCTTTGTTATCAAACTCATTGTTATTATTACCACGATTCACATATCCCATGTATAATTTTTCTCTCAAGTCGCGGTTATCAGCGTATTGCAAGAAAGGAAGCATACTTGGCTTTTGAGTAGTAAACATCCATTTGCCATCTTTACCAGCGGCTTTTGCTGTTTCTGCAGCAGCACCAACAACACCTTCAGGTAAACCTGCAAGATCTTCTTCGTTGTCGATTACCAATTCGAAGCTATTTGTTTCTGCTAAAATATTATCGCCAAATTGCAGTGTTAATGCAGATAGTTCTGAATCGATAGCA
Organism: Labilibaculum sp.; assembly: GCA_041554215.1. Taxonomy (GTDB): domain Bacteria; phylum Bacteroidota; class Bacteroidia; order Bacteroidales; family Marinifilaceae; genus Labilibaculum. Next base: position 6,771 of record JBFFMG010000126.1, on the reverse strand, counting down.
CGCAATTGGTTTTTCTTATCTGCGTCAAGATTAGCTCCGCTACGAACAAAACCGCTATAGATTTTATCTAACATGCTTTGTTCTTCAACAGAAAGAGTTAATTCATCTTTTTGCTCATATACAGACTTAATTCTTTTGAACAAGTTTTCATTCAAACTAATATCAGCACTGTACTTTGTCATTAGTGGAGACAATCTTTTTGCAAGAGCTGCAATCGAATCTGTGTTTTCAGATCCTTTAATATTATAGAATACATTGCTTACTTTATCAAGTAATGCACCAGACTTTTCGTAGGCAATAATTGTATTTCCGAAAGTTGGTGTCTCCTGGCTGTTCGCAATGGCATCAATTTCAAGCAATCCTTGCTTCATGCCTTCCATGAAAGCTGGCTCGAAATGTTCGAATTTAATTAAGTCGAAAGGAACTGTTTGATGTGGAGTGTTGTAGTCTGCAAAAAACGGATTTTCAGTCTTTTGCTCGCTTTTGTTACTATTACAGGCGGTTAAACCGATACCTGCAACAAGTACATAAAGAAAAGTCTTTTTCACGTTGTTAGGTTTAGTATTAGTACTTATAGAATGTTTGCCTGCCAAATTAGTAAAATCTGACTGGTTTTCCTTATGATTTGTCTAGTTTTCGTTACAGATTTGTTGCAATTTAGAATAAAAATGTACGGAATGAGAAAAGGGAAGGATATGTAGAATAAATAAATGTTTTTACAAGAGTTTTTTTCTGCAGGCTCTACCATTTGAATTCATTTTTTTCTTTCCAGAGTCTCTATTTTCACTTTTTGGAGAGAAGCTTAGGTAGAATGCGATCCATAAAACGAATAACACAACCGAGGTTGAAGTGAATTTGTTAATATAGAATCCTTTTATCGAGAAAATGATTGCGTTTTGAGGATCCTCCTTCAAGTGAAGAATCTGAAATTTCTTTCCAACTGGATATTCAACATTCTCAGGACCTTTTAGAACATATTGCTTTTGATTCGCATCGTAGGCAATAAGGGAATAAAAAGATGCTAACATGCCAGTGTTTTCTTCAATAATTTTTACAACAACACCTTCTGTTTTTTCGCCATGCAAAATCAGTTTCCAATTTCCATAAATAGGAATTAGCAATATTAATATCGTAATAATTAGAAACTTCGATCCTGAAATTTTCATTGATCTCATATATTTATTGGTAATAAATATAAGGAAATTTAAACGAAAAAAAAGGCAGTATTCTGCAAGAATAACTGCCTCTTTAAATTTTGTATTGTTTATTCCTTATTCAGGATAATTCAAATTTTCTTCAGTAAGATTTCCCAAAACCTCAGTTTTGAATTTGTTTGATTCCCATCTTGCCATCGGTAAATCGTGGCTCATGTAATTTCCGCACTCAATTTTGTTCGTTCCTGGAATTTCGTCGGTAAAATCAGCCATGAAATCAAACATTTCCTGAGTTAATTTTACGATATCCTTAGATTCTAAATCGCCATGAAAAATTGCGTAGAATCCAGTACGACAACCCATTGGACCAAAATAAATTGTACGATCTGCCCATTCCTTATGATTTCTCAAAAAAGTTGCTCCCAAATGCTCCATTGTATGCATTGCTGGAATATCCATGGCAGGTTCCATATTAGGCAATTTGGTGCGAATGTCGAAACTTGTTAGGGTTTCTGATCCAACTTTATCCTTACGGGATACATAAATCCCTCTCTTTAATTTATTGTGGTCAACTGTAAAGCTTGCTATTTTTTCCATTTTCTCTTTTTTTTTATTTCTGATTTCCCAACTCATTAACCATTTCTGTCACCATTTTGGCTGAATTGACTGCTGCTATCTCAACAAATTCTTGATATTCTATTGCATTTTCCTGTCCTGCAATATCCGAAATAGATCGGATAACCACAAATGGAATGTTGAATTGGTGACAGGTTTGTGCAATTGCAGCACCTTCCATTTCAACAGCTTCGGCATTGGGGAATAAGGTTTTTATCTTATTTGTAGCTTCTGCATTATTCATGAACTGATCACCGGTAAGAATAGTTGCTTTTTTTGTTTGTAAATCAGTTAGTAAATGAATCGATTTATCCGCAATGGAAATTAATTTTTCATCTGCGATAAAACTAGATGGCATTCCAGGAACCTGACCCATTTTATAACCAAAAACGGTACAATCCATATCGTGATGAATAACTTCTTGGGAGATTACGATATCACCAACTTTTAAATCGCCAGGAAATCCTCCTGCAGCACCCGTGTTAATAATATAGTCTGGCTTGAAATTATCAATTAATAAAGTCGCACCAATGGCCGCATTTACTTTTCCAATACCCGATTGGAGCAATACGATTTCTGCATTGTTTAAATTCCCTGTATAGAAAACAAATGAACCTTTCTTTTCTTCTTTTTTGTTGGTCAATTGAGCGCGAAGCTTCACCACTTCAACCTCCATTGCACCTATAATTCCTATCTTCATGTTGAATAAGATTTAAGATGAGAGATATGAGATCTTCAAGGATTGCTTGTCCCAATCTCAATTTCTTTCTTCAATTCTCTAGTTTGTCAATTTTTTTCGAATGCCAAAGGTACAAAACTATCTTCCGGGTTCGTTCATGCAAGATTAACTTTATTATTTCCTTTTTGCTCTTTTCAAAAATATCAATTTCGACATCTTCAGAATAAATTTTTATTAACTTCAAACCTCTAATAAGTAAAAGTTATTGAATGACCTTAAAACAATTAAAATATGCATTGGCTTTAGGCCAATTAGGAAGTTATATTGGGGTAGCCAAGTCAATGGGAGTGTCGCAACCAGCTGTATCATTGCAAATACAAGCCTTAGAGGATGAGCTGGGCATTCTTCTGTTTGATCGATCAACAAAAAGTGTAGAGCCTACCTTAAATGGAATTGCTTTTCTGGAAAAAGCGCAGTTGTTGGTGACGGAGGCGATGCATCTGGAGGATTTTGCCATTCAATTGTCTGAAGAGGTTCAGGGTGACGTTTGTTTAGGAATTATTCCAACTTTATCTCCATTTTTGGTGCCATTGTTTATCGATGAGTTAAACACAAAATATCCCAAAATTAAGCTCAAGATTCAAGAGGCAATAACCGAAGATATTTTAGTAGGAATTAAGAATGGAACTTTTCATGGTGGAATTATTTCAACACCCATTGAATTGAAAAGTAATTTGGATTTGCTTCCATTATTTTACGAACGCTTTTATTTGTATGTCTCTGATAAACACGAATTGTATTCCCAAGATGAAATTGATATAAATGAATTGGATTATTCGGATGTTTGGTTACTAAGAGAAGGAAATTGTTTTATGGATCAGGTGACTAATATTTGCAGTATTCAATCGAATCAGAATGGGAATTTTGTTTATGAGAGCAATAATATTGATGCTCTTCGAAGAATTGTAGAATACAAAGGAGGAATTACCTTTTTGCCAGAACTTTCTACATTAATGATTCCTTCGGAGCAGGAAGAAATGATAAAGGAGATTAAAGGCAAGAAGAAGGTGAGAGAGGTGACTATGGTTTCATTGAAAACCGAGGTGAGACAAAATTTGTTGAATGCAATCAGTCAGGTGATTAAAGATAGTGTGCCTTCGCAAATGCTTAGTGGGGAAGATAAGGAAATTGTAAAAACGAATTTTGTAGAAAAATGATAGCTAAAACTAATGGGGCACCGTATTATGCCGTTATATTTTCATCAATAAAAACAACGGCTGATAATGGCTATTCAGAAATGGCCGATTCGATGATGGAATTAGCCAAAAGACAAGCAGGATTTTTAGGAGTTGAATCTGCAAGGGAGGAAACTGGAATAACTGTGTCTTATTGGGAGAGTTTGGATGCCATTAAAAAAATGGCAAGCACATCCTGCTCATCAAATTGCACAGGAAAGAGGCAAGGAGAATTGGTATAAAAAGTATGCCGTTCGGATTTGTAAAGTGGAATCGGACTATTTTTTTGAGAAGTAGTGTGTTTCAAATTATAAAAAGGATCCAAAACTGCGATAATAAGTTATTATTATTTGATTTACTTCGAATACAGCTACGTACTCTGTACCTTACACTATAAGTCAAAAAGAACAGCAATTGCAACAAGGGTAGTCAATAGTAGTAAGTTAAAGACTTTTGTTGAAATTCACTATAAAAAAAGATTTTTAAAAAGGGTGAACAATTAATAGGTTAGTTTGTTCAATATTTTAAAATACTTAACTTCAATACCAATTGAATTTAATCAGAAAAATACATGAAAAACGCTATTGATATAAAAAATCAACAGGATATATTAGTGACAAAAACGCCTATTTTAAATGAAGGCAATCCGGAAGAAAAAAGAAGAGAAATTCTCAATTACTTTAGAGCCACTTGGGAGTTGGATGAACGGTTATACGATTGCTTAAATGGACAGGAAGCATTTTTGTATCGCGCTGATCCATTGCGTCATCCGTTGGCTTTCTATTTTGGGCATACAGCAACTTTTTTTGTGAATAAATTGATACTTGCAGGAATTATTATTGAAAGAATCGATCCAACGTTTGAATCGATGTTTGCTGTTGGTGTGGACGAAATGTCGTGGGATGATTTGAATGATAAGCATTATAATTGGCCAACTGTTCAAGAGACTCAGGTTTATCGAGATAAAACTAAAAATAGGATTGAGGAGCTGATTTTAGAGCTTCCTCTTTCAATTCCGATTAATTGGGAAAGTCAGTTTTGGGTAATTATAATGGGGATAGAACATCAGCGAATTCATATCGAAACATCATCGGTATTGATTCGACAATTACCGATTCATCTGGTACAATCAAATTCTCTTTTTCAAATTTGTGAAGACTGGGGAAAAGCTCCTCAAAACGAACTTCTGAAAGTTAAATCGGGAAAGGTAAGTATCGGTAAAAGAAAAGATAATGCTTTGTATGGTTGGGATAACGAGTTTGGAGAATTCCATTCAAAAATAAAATCATTTAATGCATCGAAGTTTTTAGTTTCTAATGAGGAGTTTAAGGCTTTTGTTGATGATGATGGATACAAAACAGAAAAATGGTGGACTGAAGAAGGTTGGGCTTGGGCGACTTATAAAAAATGCGAGTGTCCATTGTTTTGGTTGAAAGAAGAAAATAATTGGAAGTTACGTACCATGCTCGAAATAATTGAAATGCCTTGGAACTGGCCTGTTGAGGTGAACTATCTGGAAGCAAAGGCATTTTGTAACTGGAAATCTGCGAAGACAGGAAAAACCTTGCGCATGCCAACAGAGGCGGAGTATTATCGTTTGCGAGATTCATTGAATATAGCAGATCAGCAAGAATGGGAAACAGCTCCTGGAAATATCAATTTGGAGCATCACGCTTCTTCTTGTCCTGTGGATCGATTCGAAACAAATGGCTTTTATGATGTAATTGGCAATGTGTGGCAATGGACAGAGATGCCTATTTCGGGATTGGATGGTTTCGAGATTCATCCGTTTTACGATGATTTTTCAACACCTACTTTTGATGCCAAACACAACTTAATAAAAGGTGGATCATGGATTTCAACAGGGAATCTGGCTATTCGTGATTCTCGTTATGCTTTTCGTCGTCATTTTTATCAGCATGCAGGTTTTCGATATATTGAATCGGATGTTAAGGTGGAGATTGAAACCGATTACTACGAAACAGATAATTTGGTATCGCAATATTGTGAATTTCAGTACGGAGAGGAATATTTTGGAGTGCCAAACTATTCTGAAGTTTGTCTTTCGATTTTGGAAAAATATCTGAAAGGTTTGTACAAAGGAAATGCGCTTGATTTGGGATGTGCAACCGGAAGAACGACTTTTGAGCTGGCGAAACATTTCGATCGGGTGACTGGACTGGATTTTTCAGCTCGTTTTATTCGAATTGGAACTCAACTAAAAGAAACAGGAAAATTAAAATATATCCGGCAAGAAGAAGGAAAATTGACGAGTTTTCAGGAGGTGAAACTGGAAGATTTTAATTTGGATGTCGTTCGCAATAAGGTGGAGTTTTTTCAGGCTGATGCTTGTAATTTAAAGGCCATTTATTCGGGATATGATTTGGTGTTTGCAGGTAATTTGATAGATCGATTGTACGATCCGATTCAATTTTTGCAGGAAATTCACACACGAATTAATGAAAATGGATTGTTGGTGGTAACATCGCCATACACTTGGCTGGAAGAGTTCACTGACTCGGATAAGTGGGTAGGTGGATATCGAAAAGATGGAGAGCCGTTTACAACATTGGATGGATTAAAGGAGATTTTGAAGGAGCATTTTGAATTGTTGGAAGAACCTAAGGATGTATCTTTTGTAATTCGAGAAACTTCTCGGAAATATCAGCACACGATAGCACAGATGACGATTTGGAGGAGAAAATGATAGGAAAGGTGATTAAATAGGATGTTTACCAAGAGTTACTTAAGGAATGGATAGGTTTTTAATAAAAAGGAAGCACCGACAGGTAGAAAAAAACGAAGCGGAAAGGTTTCTACTTTTAGTTTCTTGGAATCGTCACAGTAAATTCACTTCCCTTTCCAAGCTCGCTAATAACACTAATTTCGCAACCATTTTTTTCTGCAAACTCTTTGCAAAGAATTAATCCTAAGCCTGTTCCTTTTTCTTTGTTTGTGCCCGGAGTTGATATATTCTCATCAATTTTGAATAGGTTTTTAATCACCTCTGGAAGCATTCCAACCCCTGTGTCAGCAATATGAACACGAACAAATTCTTTTTCCTCAGAAATGTTAATTGAGATAAGAC
>JBFFMG010000125.1:0-9363 GCA_041554215.1 Labilibaculum sp. | reverse complement strand
TTTAAAATTGGGTGTCCTGGCATTTGTTGTTTGGGGTGTAAGTCTGGTACTTATTCGATATTTTATGCTCCTTTGGGGATTTCCGGCTGTTTTTTCAAATTTGGAAATTTTTTCACCTGTCTTGTTCGCAAGTTCATTCTTCTTTCCATCTCTCGGGGATTTTGTTATTAATTCGTTCTTCTTATTTATTTTTATTTATACCTATTCTCGTTTTTTACGGAGTAATAAATTCTTTCAGCCAAAATCATCAGCTCAAGTTGCTGGTTGGGTTATTGGTCATTTAATTTTGTTTTATCTACTTTATTATGTTGTAGAGAATCAGTTCGAAAGCCTGATTTTAGATTCGAGTTTTAGTTTGCAAATGTATGTGTTTCAGGATAACGGAATTTATGTTTTTATAGGTTTTGCAATTTTAGTTTTTCTATTTTATACTTTGGGTCAGGTTGCTAATTTGTTGGGTGCAATCGCAAAAAATATCTGGAGTTTAAAAACTTTTTTGATTAGTGTAATTACTATATCCACTGTTTTTAGTTCTGTCATTTATTTATTGAATCCGGTAAAGGTCGACTTTATCAATTGGCTTTTTCCAATTCTATTTGTTTTAGTTTTAGGATTAATAAATTATCAGAATGAGAAGGGAGGCCGTTATTCGTTATATGTAGTTTTACTTTTAGGAGTTTCTGTTTTTGTTACCAATAGAATCAATTCTTTTTCCAGTAAAAAGGAAACACAGGATAGGCAGGTTGCTGCAATGAATCTTTCTACCGAATACGATCCAACTTCAGAAACTTTTTTGCTCGAAATTCAAGATAGAATCGATCAGGACTCTGTTCTGAAAGATTTGTGCAAACAGCCTTTCAGAAATGAACCTGAAATAACCGACTATATTCAAAACAAATACTTTACTGGATTTTGGGAGCAATATCATATTCAGGTTACTATTTGTGGTGGCATGGATGATTTAAATATTGAGCCTGATAATCAAATTAGAAACTGCTTCGAGTTTTTCGAAGAGATGATTGCTACAACAGGGGAGCCAATTCCGAATAGTAATTTTTATTATTTGAATGAGTTCGACGGAATGGTTTCATACTTAGGTGTAATATCCAATCCTTCATATGGTTCGGATGAGGTTAAGATATTTTTGCGTTTAGATTCTAAAGTGGATGACGAGGGCTTGGGATATCCAGATCTATTGTTGGACGAAAAAGTTGATTTGCGTCCGGTAAGTAAAGAGTATTCTTATGGTAAATATCAAAAAGGAAAATTGATTGCTTCTTCCGGAGAGTTCAATTATTTTATGAATAGCTCAGGATTTGGAGTGAATTCAGCAAGTTTTTTCTGGAAACAGATTGATGATTATGACCATTTGATATATAAGTTTGGTAGTAATGCTGTTGTTGTTAGTTGTCCGGTTGTGTCTTGGTACAATAGAGGGATAACTATTCCCTATGTTTTTGTTCTGTTCTATATTTTTGGATTTTTAATATGGGTTCTTGAGAAGATATCTTTTCGATTTAAAATCAATTTAAGTTTTAAATATCGAATTCAATATTCCATAATTGGGTTATTAATGCTTTTTTTCCTTTTGTTGGGAGGCGGTTCTGTATATTATAATATTAATCAGGCTAACGAATCAAATAACAGAAGCTTACAAGAGAAGTTGTTGTTGGTTAAGAGAGAGGTAATTCGTGATTTATCTGGTTATAACTCGAAAAATGAAGAACTTTTAACGGATAAATTAAGGCAGCTGTCAAATTTAATTTTCGCTGATATTCATTTGTACAATTTATCAGGTGAGTTAATTGCCACATCAAGACCCGAGATATTTGATAAAAAGCTTCAGGAAAGAAGAATGAATTTTGCAGCTTACTATCAACTTTTTTTTCAGGGAAGAACACATTTTATTCACAAAGAACAGATTGGTAAAATGTCCTATTTGTCTGCCTACGAGACTTTGGTTGATGAGAATAATGAAACAATAGCATTTGTGAATCTGCCCTATTTTCTTAAAAGTAGAGAGTTGGAAAAAGAGATGTTTAATTTGATTCTTGCAGGAATAAATCTTCATGTATTGATGATTTTATTGGCTATTTTCCTTTCTGTGATTATATCTAATAAAATAACTTACCCACTTCGTTTAATTCAGAACAGGCTAAAAGCGACTCGCTTTGGTTCGTATGGTGAACAAATTGAGTACTTGAAAAATGATGAAATTGGAAGCTTGGTGAAGGAGTACAATCAAATGCTTGTAGAGTTGGAGGATAGTGCTTCACGATTGGCAAAATCGGAGCGGGAATCGGCTTGGCGCGAAATGGCGAAGCAAATTGCTCATGAGATAAAGAATCCGTTAACTCCAATGAAATTGAGTATTCAATTTTTGCAAAAGCGACATGAAGAGAAAACACCAAATTGGGAGGAGCATTTTAATCGTGTGAGTAAAACACTAATTGAGCAAATTAATGCTTTATCTACCATTGCCACCGCATTTTCGAATTTTGCAAAAATGCCATCTGCAAAGAACGAAAATGAGAATTTGGTTGGAATTTTAGAGCATGCAGTTGATTTATTTAAGAATGATGATTTTGATCTAACATTAGAGTTAAATACAATTGAAAATGCAACAGTTTTTGTTGATAGAGAGCAGTTTGTACGTGTTTTTGTAAATTTAATAAACAATGCGATTCAATCTATTCCCGAAGGAATCTCAGCACAGGTAGTCATTGAATTGGAAGACATAGATTCTAATTATCAAATTAGTGTAATTGATAATGGTACTGGAATTAATCCTGAGATTAAAGAGAAGTTGTTTTCGCCTAATTTTACTACGAAATCAAGCGGCATGGGCTTGGGTTTATCCATTGTAAAAAACATTGTGGAGAATGCTAATGGAAGAATTTGGGTTGAATCGGAGAGAAACATAGGATCTTGTTTTATTGTGCAAATTCCAAAAAGAAAAGAGGTGTAATATGATTTTGAAAATATTAGTAGATAATACTGCGAAAGAAGGTTTCGGGTTTGTACATGGTTTTTCGGCTGTGATTGAAGCCGATGAAAAAATTCTTTTTGATCTTGGCCCGAATTCTCTTTTTATCAAGAATGCAAAAAAAATGAGTGTCGATTTGGATGAGCTTTCAACGATCGTTTTGAGTCATGGACATTGGGATCATGGTGATGGTTTGAAGTGTCTGTCAGGAAAACGATTAATTACTCATCCTAATTCATTTGTGTTGCGATACCGAAAAGAAAGCAAGACTCCTGTCGGTTTATCAATGACAAAAAATGAAATTGATTCTAAATTTGATGTAAAGGAGTCAAAATTTCCTTTGTGGATTAGCGAAAAGATGGTTTTTTTGGGAGAAATTCCGCGTCTGAATAATTTTGAATCTCAATCAACAAACTTTTTGTTAGATGATGGTTCACCCGATTTTGTGATCGACGATTCAGCAATTGCTATAAAGAGTGAAAAGGGCTTAATTGTGCTAAGTGGATGTGCGCATGCTGGAATTTGCAATACTGTGACCTATGCTAAAGAAGTTTGTGGTGAGAATAGGGTTTATGCTGTGTTAGGAGGTTTTCATTTGAAGCAAATTGATGAAGTTTTTGAGAAGACCGTAGCTTATTTTCAAGAAGAAAAATTGGAGGTGTTAGGCGCAACTCATTGTACAAGTTTTGCCGTACAAGATGAGTTTAAAAAGTATTTTAAAACCATAAATTTAGAGGCTGGAGTTGAGGTGGAATTATAATTATTTTACTTCATCCATGGAAATAAGCTTGTGCAAAATTGCATAAACAGTTAATCCCGAAACCGATTTTATTCCCAGTTTTTGAGTGATGTTTTTTCGGTGGGTAACCACTGTATGAATACTAATAAATAGTTGGTCGGCTATTTCTTTGTTGGTCAATCCGAGAGCGATGTGTTTCAAGATGTTCTTTTCTCTGGAGCTTATTGTGTCTGCATTTTTATCAGGAATCGAATTTTTGTTTCTTTTATTTATAATCTCCTGCAGTAAATCAAGAATAGAATCTTGCTTGTCCAAATAGTTGATATAAGCATCGGCTTTATATTCTTCTTTTATTTTTTTCTTGTTGGATAGTAAAATCAAAGAGAGTTTGTTGCCGTTAATAAATTTACTTTTTAAATCAGTACAATCAGTTGGCAGCATATCCGGATTGATGATGAGAATATCTGGCTTGTTTTTGTTTACAATTTCGCATACGTCTTCTTTGTTATCGATAAGTTGCAGCACTTCAGAGTTCTCCAGGTTTTGAAGAATGGAGCGCAGTCCTTTTCGAATAATACACGAATTTTCAGCAATAAGAATGGTAGATCTAGCCATAGTTAGAATTTAAAGTAGGTTTTTGATCGATTTTTCCATTATAATAACTTTCGGTGTCAGTACTTTATCTTCAATTCTGGAATGGTAATTCAAATCTTCTTCTAGTTTAAATAGATCTTGTATAATTGTATGGTAAAGCGTGCTGTTGGCTGGCGGAGTAAGATATTTGATCATGATGGTTTTTAAATCCATTAGTTTTTCTTCCACATCATCATGGTCTTCCTCATATTTTTCAATAGAGAAAGCTTCAAATATTTCTTTGTTTTGTTCTGAGAAACTTTGATTTTTAATGATTTCTTCAACAGCTAAAACATAAGGGAAAACCACATTTTCCTCGTGCATAATATGCTCGGTAAGTTCCGATTTGTATCCATCGAAAAAATTTCTAATCAGTAAAATGTATTTCTGATCTTCAGTATCTTCTGATTGAAGAGAAATAATTTTTTGTTCAATTTCAGATAGTTTCTCATTCAGATAACTGGCATGAGTCATTTTCAGGTAATTGACAATATTCTTAATCGGAATGGTTTGAAGCTCTTCTTTTGGAAAATAATCTTTGTCGTGATAAGCATTTACCAGCTGCAGAAAGAAGTTTAAATCAACCTCGTTTTCTTGGCAAACTCCCAAAACGGTTTTGTCTCCGAATCCCAAATTAATTCCAAAACGGTGAATGACTGGGATGAGCATGTAATTGAGCTGAATTACATCAGCTAGCTTCATATCCTTTTTAATGCGCATACGTTGTGTTTTTAATTAATCTAAATTAATAAAAAGTAGGAGATTTCCGAAGAAAGATGACTTGAATACAGCCGAAAATTGAAACCAAATGAAGAAGTAACACTAAAAAATTAATCTTATGGCAAAAGATTTTGTAAAATCACCTGGTCTCAATGATCGCTAGTCTGTTTTGTCTGTACAAAATTAGTTTCCCCCAATTTGCTGGCAATACCTATTTGTTGGTATATTTTCATTTTAAAATGAATTGGAGTCTTGCTTGTGGGTGTTTGAACTTACTAACTAGTTTGCGCACCAAGGAATTGTTTCAAATAAGGCTTTATGTTATTTTTCGAAGTGAATGTTCTCTTTAATGCGCAGTATTCGTGATTTCGCATATTCATATTTAGGATCATCTTTGTCGTTAGTTTGCTGTATAAACATTGTATAGTAAGTCAAAGCTTTGTTCTTGTTTTCTCCAAACTCTTCGTAGGATGTTGCAATCTCGTATAGAATATCTGGATTGGTATTGTCCATCTCGTAATGGTTTTGGTATGATTTTACGGCTTTTTCAAATTGTCGGTTGGCACAATACGACTTTGCCAAATACAAATGCATCGAGGATTCAATAGGGGGAGTGATGTAGAAAAGTGCATCTTCCAAATATTTAATTCCTTTTAGGTGTTGGTCTAAACGAGCATAACATATTCCCGTATGGAAATTAATCATAGGATCTTTTTCGTAGGTTTCCCCACAACCTGCAAATGCTTTTAAGGCTTCTTCGTATTGACGGGTTTGCATGTAACAAATTCCTAGTTGTCTGTGTTCGCTATCGCTTAGTTCGTTTGCGGCTTTAAGTTCTTTTAAAATAGTTAACGCGTTATCGTACCATTCCAAGCCAATCAAAATCTGCGCTTTTTTCTTTTGTAGCATGATATTGCCTGGAAATACTTTTAATCCATTACTAGCATAGGATAAAGCTTGCTGATAGGCTGCCATATCATAGAATTGCTGAGCTATATGAACTATTACTGATAAATCATTCGGATTAAGTTCGTTTGCTTTTATATAGGAAGCCAACGATCCAATAAAGTTTTGCATTCGTCTTTTTAGATTCCCTATTTGTTTGTGGATGTCGGGATTTAAAGAGTCTTTCTGGTTTAGTTTTGTGTAAATGTCAAGACTTTGCTGGTATTTATTTTGAACAGAGTAAGTCTTGGCTAATAGTAAATCAACAGAATAGTTATTTGAGTCAAGTTGTTGTAATTTAACTAATTCTTGTTCTGCTTTGGGGTAGTTCCCCGATGAATAAAGGCAGGAGCTTAAGTTTATTAAAGTTGCCGAGGAGTTGGGATTGAGTTGTTTGGATTTTGTATAGTTTTCGATGGCTTCCAAATTTTTATCCAGTCTTTGATAGGCTGTTCCAAGTGCAAAATATAGTCTACTGTTGGTGCTATCTTTCTTTATCATATCAATAAGGAGCGGAATTGCTTCGCTGTATCGTTCTGAGAAAAGGAGTTGATCTACTTTTGTTATTTTTTGAGAAAAACATGTAGGGATATTAATTGCTGCGCTTAACAGAACTAAAATGAGAAATTGTTTCATGTCTTGGGTTTTATGATTAGAACATAAATATAACTAAAATATTAGTTTTCAAAAATTATATTTTCTATAAGACAAAAAAACCGACTCAGTAAATCTGAATCGGTTAATGATTATGCTGTGTAGCAATCTATTTTTTTCTCACAAAAATTTGTATTGGAACGCCGGTAAATACCCAGTTTTTACGAATCTGATTTTCAAGATATCTTTTGTAAGGATCCTTAATGTATTGAGGAAGATTACAATAGAAAGCAAAAGTTGGTGCGTGAGTTGGAAGTTGAGTTACATATTTTATTTTAATGAACTTTCCTTTCAAAGCAGGAGGGTTTAGCGCTGCAATTGCTTTTTGCATTACATTGTTTAGCTCCGATGTTGATATTTTTCGAATACGATTTTCGTAAACCTCAAGAGCAGATTCCAACACTTGAATTAATCGTTGCTTGGTAATTGCAGAGGTGAAAATAATTGGAACATCTTTAAAAGGAGCAATTCTATTTCTAATTTCGTCCTCGAATTCTTTCATGGTATTGGTTTCTTTATCAACCAAATCCCACTTATTTATCATAATTACAACGCCTTTACGGTTATTAATAATGATGTCTAGAATGCTTAAATCCTGAGCTTCTACACCACGTGTTGCATCTAAAATTAAAACACAAACATCGGCACTTTCAATCGTTCTAATCGATCGCATTACCGAATAGAATTCTAAATCTTCGTGAACCTTTGGTTTCTTACGAACACCGGCAGTGTCTACCATGATAAAATCATGCCCGAATTTCTGAAAGCGAGTATGAATTGAATCTCTGGTTGTGCCTGCAACATCGGTAACAATGTTTCTATCGATACCGACAAGTGCATTTACGGTAGATGATTTTCCTACATTAGGACGACCAACAAATGCTATTCTTGGAAGACCTTCATCATCATCGTTTGGTTTGATGTCAAAATCATTTACGACAGCATCCAGTAAGTCACCAGTACCCGATCCATTAACTGAGGAAATTGGAAAAACTTCTCCTGCCATTCCAATAGAATAGAAATCATTAGCAGCAAAAATTAAATCTGAGTTATCAGCTTTATTTGCCACCAAATAAACTTTTTTCTTGGTGCGTCGAAGTATATTTGCAACAGCAGAGTCTAAATCTGTGATTCCATGCTGTACATCTAAAACAAAAAGAATAGAATCGGCTTCTTCGATCGCAATCATTACCTGTTTGCGAATTTCCTCCTCAAAAATATCATCCGAATTAGTTGCGTAACCTCCAGTATCAATAATAGAGAATTCAACGCCATTCCATTCAGATTTTCCGTAATTACGATCACGGGTAACACCAGCAGTTTCGTTTACGATTGCTTTTCTTGTACCTGATAATCGATTAAAAAGTGTAGATTTTCCAACATTAGGTCTTCCTACGATTGCAACAATATTGCTCATTATTTTATTTTTCTAACGCAATCTCTGCGCGTAATTCTTATTCAACTTATTAAAATTCTAAAGATTTCTTTTTGATATGCTACCAATTGGTATTTACTGATTGTATCCAAAATTCTTTAGCTGAGAGTCTTTGCTTCTCCAGTCTTTTGCAACCTTAACGTATAGTTTTAAAAACACCTTCTTTCCAAAGAATTTTTCCATGTCTAGTCGTGCTTCTGTTCCAACTTTCTTGAGGGCTTTTCCTTGATGTCCAATGATGATTCCTTTTTGTGAAGTTCTTTCAACATTAATTACAGCCATAATGCTGATCATTTTAGGCTCATCTTTAAATTCTTCAACGGCAACCTCTACCGAATATGGAATTTCTTTATCGTAGTTGGTCAGAATTTTTTCTCTAATAATCTCGTTAACAAAAAATCGAGAGGGTTTATCTGTTAATTCATCTTTCGCGAAAAAAGGAGGTCCCTCTGGCAAAAGTTCCAATATGCGGTTAAACAAATTGGGAACATTAAAATTCTCCGTTGCCGACATTGGGAATATTTCCGCCTTAGGAAGTGTTACTTTCCACCTATCTACCAGTTTGTTTAATCTTTCCTGATCAGTTAAATCTATTTTGTTGATCAGTAAAAGAACCGGGATGTCAGAATTTTGAACCTTCTTAAGGAATTCTTCATTTTTGTCAATTGTTTCAATTACATCGGTAACATATAAAATTACGTCAGCATCAACCAGTGCAGAGGTCGAAAATTTCATCATCGACTCCTGAAGCTTGTAATTAGGTTGCAAAACCCCTGGTGTATCAGAGTACACAATTTGAAAATCATCGCCATTAACAATTCCTTTAATTCGGTGACGCGTAGTTTGAGATTTCGAGGTGATAATCGAGATGCGTTCCCCAACCAAATTATTCATTAAGGTTGATTTCCCCACGTTGGGATTTCCAATGATATTTACAAAACCTGATCTATGAGGCATATGTACTCCAATTTAGTGATTTAAAAATTTTTGCAAAGATAGTACAATTAATGCCATTTACGAAAATGTCTGCTATTCATTAGGATGGAAATTTTAAAAATATCTTAAAGAGATATTTTTTTGGATAAAAGCTTAATAGTTTGTGATTAGTTATATTTATATCTAATAAGGATGTTATTTCAGAACAAGAAGACAACAAGTTACTAGTTAAAAGAAAGTTCAAGTTTTATTCAATTATAAAAAAAATGTAATGAAAATGAGTGTGGTATTTTTTAGCGTAGTTATCTATGGCAT
>JBFFMG010000124.1:0-9381 GCA_041554215.1 Labilibaculum sp. | reverse complement strand
TTACCCCAAACAGTAAGCTTAAAAAAAAACTAAAAATGACAAACGACAAAGCACTCCGATTTTTCCTGATGTTATTCTGCATCTTTTCACTTTCCCTTATTTTCACCGCATTCGACATGCCATTTAGCGATATGAATACTACTACTTACGATTGGGGCTTTACTGTTGGTGCTACATTTGGAAAAATGATTAAGATTTTGGTGACTCTGGCTATTGCAAAACTGGTATATGTGAAGATGAAGGCTGTTAGTGAATAAGCGAACAATTAAAAATGGATTCTTGAATAATGAACTACTTATAAACAGTAAAAATATCCAAGCACAAACCAAAAAATCAATCCTATGAACATAGAAAAAATCAAAAAGTACAATCAAAAACTACTAGCCGTTTTGGGTACAATTGTGGCTCTGTTGGCCTTACTTGGTTTAATTTCAATACTCTTTTTTGTTGGAAGCCAAATTGGTTCTAGTTTTGAGCACAAAAGTGAAGATGGTATTTTATCGGATGAGAAAATTGAGTTGCTTCAAAAGGAAAACAAACGACAACAAATTGTTTCCTATCAAATTCCCGAGTTAGTTGATACAGTAAATCTAATTTATATGATTCCTGTATCGCAAAAAACATTGAATAACCCGGAAAGCATAGAAGATGATGAAGTGTTAGGCCTGCTTGATGTAAGTGGCGGAAAATTTAGTTCTGAGAAAAAATACAGAAGCCGAAGATCTTATTACGGCTCGTACAACAACCTCCTGGTTTACGATGCAAAAACAGAGACGCTAAACAAACTATTCGTTGACAGAGTAAATTTTGAGAAAATTGACACCAAGTACTTTAAAGATGATGTTTTTATTGTCTTTACAGCTGCCACTGCAGATTCGTTTAAGGATGGCATTATTAATTCCAACGACCTAAAAAAACTATACATCTACTCCGTTAAAGAGCAAGTGTTAAAAGATGTTGGCCTGAACAGTGCAGATGCTATCGCTTATAAATTCATTAACGAGAGCAAAAACCTTTTGATTCAATTTGGCATTGATTACAATAAAGATGGCAAGTATGAATCTTCCAAAGAGCCAAAAACACTACGATCATTCAACTATAAATCGGGAGTACTTTCGGAGATTGTTAACAAAGACATCCACTCGCAACTGCAAAAGAAACTGGAAGGATACAGTAACCAATAATTTAATTGTACCCCACAAACAAAAAAAAAAGGATTTTGCCGGATTGTCCCTTTACTGAAAGAATGCAAAATGGAATCCGAAGGATTCAAATGTTTATAGCAACAAACGTAAAAGAAAAGGTATGACCCAGATGGGGTCGAATATCACTCCCGTAATCACTTGCTATAAACATTAAATCCCTACGGGATTATTATAATATCATCTAGAAATAATTTCTTATGATTCCATTTAAATATCTTTAAAAGATGTATAATTATTAAATTTCATTAGATCAATAAAATAGACAGATAATGAGCATCGGTACATTCTCCCAAATTTATATCCAGATCATTTTTGCCGTTAAAAACAGAGAATCTTTAATAAAAAAGGACTGGGAAGAAGAATTGTTTAAATACATAACAGGTATTGTTCAAAACAAAGGACAGAAAATGCTTGCCGTAAATGGCATGTCAGATCATATTCATTTTTTGATCGGGATGAAACCAAGCTGTTGTTTATCTGATTTGGTAAGGGAAATTAAAAAATCTTCAAACAGTTTTATCAAAGAAAAAGGATTTTCACAATTTAGGTTTGAATGGCAAGAAGGATATGGTGTATTTTCTTATTCTCATTCCGCATTAGATAATGTAGTTACGTATATTCAAAATCAGAAAGAGCATCACAAACGTAAATCATTTAAAGAAGAGTATATTTCATTTTTAAAGAAATATGAAATTGATTTCAAGGATGAATATTTATTTAAATGGATTAATAATTAAATAAATCCTAAAGAAATAGAATCAGTAGGATTCAAATGTTTATAGAGAAAAAGGAAAAGGTACGACCCAGATGGGGTCGAATATCACTCCCGCAATCACTTGCTATAAACATTAAATCCCTACGGGATTAGCACCCAACAAAAACAAATGAAACAGAATATAAATATAATTTAATCAAAGCCTTAGTGTACGAAAAAATATACTTGAAAAGATTATTAAATACCAAACTGATTCTGAAAAAAACTTTAAAACAAAGAAAACTTAAAAACGATTATATATTAAATCAAGAAAACAATGGAAGCAACCGGCATTCTATTTATTTTAGTTGCAATTGGATTTTTAGTCTATATGCTATACTCCAAAACACAAACCATAACCGCTGTAGATGGGTTATTGAAAGAGTATTACAACAATCAAGACATTACTATCACAAACATTTCAAAATTCAGCATTACAGAACGATTAAAATACGGAGTGCCAACAATTCCATTTATGAGCTTTTATTATTCTACATGTTACAGTCTATTTACAACAGTAGACGAAAGCTATTTCAGAAAACTAGAAACTACCGATGGCACTGATGCTGAACAAATTCGTTACGTAGAAATCATATTTTCACAAAATGGGATTGAATACAACGAAATTGACACATACCACTTTTAAGGAACATGCAGGAGCTATGAAAATAAGTCTTCACAACCCTTACTAACAAGCACATCCATCATAGGAAATAACAATTCTTTATAATCGAGTCATACCCTGACACACACGGCTTGCATATAGTCAGAGCATGACAAGCTTAGCATGACAATGAGATTGAACTTTTCAGACAACACCTTCATTCTCATGCTTTACAGCAGTGAGTCTACAAATTCGGAAGCCGTACCACCGGCTAAGGCTTTTATGAATGCCGTACCAATAATTGCTCCGTTCGAAAAGCTGGAGGCATGCTGAAAGCTTGTTTTATCGTAAATTCCAAATCCGATGAGTGAAGGAATGTCCAAGCTGGCAACCTTTTTAAAGTAGTCCTCCCGCTCCTTGCTTTGCTCCAAAGCACCGCCCGTTGTGGCCGAGGATGAAACCATGTATAAAAATCCTTTAGCAGCTTTTTCAATTTTAGACAATCGTAAGTCGGTAGTTTGAGGAGTTACCAGCAAAATATTGTACACCCCATGTGCTTCAAACTTCTCTTTAAATTCCTCTTCGTACTCTTCCAAAGGCAAATCGGGCAGAATCACCCCATCAATACCACAACTTTGGCAATCCAGCAGAAAAGCATCCACACCATATTTAAAAACCACATTCCAATAGCCCATTAATATCAAAGGCATGGTAATGGTCTTACGAACATCTTTTAGTTGCTTAAAAAGCAATTTCATGCTCATTCCTTGATCTAGCGATTGCTTAGCTGCAATCTGAATGATAGGTCCATCTGCCAATGGATCGGAAAATGGGATTCCAATCTCTACCAAATCCACCCCTTTGTCCTGTAAAAGCTTCAGATTAGGTACGGTATCGTTCAAGTTTGGATATCCGGCAGGAAAATAGATAGACAAGATATCTTTTCCTTTATTTTGAAATAATTGATCTATTCGGTTCATTAGTTTAGATTTAAGATGTGAGACTTGAGGTGTGAGATATGTGAGTCTTCACAACTTTAGACGCATATTATGATTTTTTAAAGCCCCTTTAGGGGTTTGGGGTTATCTAATATTAATTACAAATTATTAAATGTTTTTCATGTAGGTTTCCATATCCTTATCACCTCGTCCTGAGAGATTCACGACTACCACATCGTCTTTACCAAAGCGAATTTGCTCTAAGGCTGCTAAAGCGTGAGCCGATTCCAAAGCGGGAATAATTCCTTCGGATTGTGCCAGTATCATGGCGGCATCCAATGCTTCCTGATCGGTTACCGAGAGGAATTGTGCCCTACCCGTTTCAGCCAAATGAGCGTGCAATGGTCCAACACCAGGGTAATCCAAACCTGCCGAAATAGAGTAAGGCTCGGTAATCTGACCATCTTCATCCTGCATCAGCATGGTTTTACTACCATGAATAAAACCAACATCCCCAATAGTAATGGTTGCAGCGGTTTCACCACTATGAACACCCATACCAGAAGCCTCAACAGCTACCAATTTCACCTCCTCCTCATCCAGATAGTGATAAAAAGCTCCGGCGGCATTGCTTCCACCACCCACACAGGCAATCACGTAATCAGGATTCGGGTTGCCGGTCTCCTTGGTCAACTGCTCGCGAATTTCTTCGGATATGATCGACTGCAATCGGGTTACCATGTCTGGATAAGGATGCGGTCCAACCACCGAACCAATTAGGTAGAATGAATTCGGGTTGGCAATCCAATCGCGAATGGCCTCATTGGTGGCATCTTTCAAAGTCTGGTTTCCCGAAATCGCAGGAACCACCTTCGCGCCTAACATTTTCATACGAGCCACATTTGGTGCCTGACGATCTATATCCAATGCGCCCATGTACACAATACACTCCAAGCCAAACAAAGCACAAACAGTAGCTGTTGCCACACCATGCTGTCCTGCTCCTGTTTCAGCAATAATTCTTGTTTTACCCATGTATTTGGCAATAAGAATCTGCCCAATGGTATTGTTGATTTTATGTGCGCCGGTATGCGTTAAATCCTCCCGTTTCAAGTAGATATTGGTACCGTAACGTTTCGATAAATTTCCAACTTTAGTCAATGGTGTTGGTCTACCTACATAGTTATCCAACAAACGCTTATAATCTTTCTGAAACTGCTCCGAATTAATAATCTTCAAGTAGTTCTCGCGTAATTCATCAACATTTGCACGTAACAATTCCGGAATGAAAGCACCTCCAAATTGCCCGTAGTATCCACGCTCATTTACTGCATATTTATTATTGCTCATCTTTAGTTTGTCTTACTGATTTTAAAAACTCATCTACTAACATCACATTCTTTACTGCAGGACTTGATTCAAATCCTGAATTCACATCCAAGCCAAATAGCTTGGAATGCTGAAAGGCATTTACCGCCTCAATATCTTCAATTCCAATTCCTCCGCTCAGAAAAAAAGCCGTTTCTCCTTTGTATTTTTTTAAGATTTCCCAATTGAACTTTTTACCACTTCCGCCATAAGAATCTGATTTTCTATCAAATAGAAAATAATCGCAAGTTTTATGATAGCCTTCCAACAGTTCAAACTGAAATGACTCATGCAATTGAAAGGCTTTAAACACCTCTAAACCAGAATCTTTTATCAATCGACAGTCTTCTGAGCTTTCGTCTCCATGCAATTGAATTACATCAAGTTGATATTTCTTAGCCAATGCCAAAATATTTTCTGTAGTTTCGTTCACAAAAACGCCAACTTTACGGATATGCAAAGGAATCATCTTCATAATTTCCGCATCCAAATCGTCTCCCACGTAACGTGCTGATTTTGAATAATAGATAAAGCCCATGTAATCTAATGGCAAAGCCATCAGCTCTTTAACATTCCTTTTATCGCGAAGACCGCAGACTTTTATTTTCATTGTTTTTGATATTAAATATTTGTACGTCATGCGTTAAAAATTCCATTCAATAATACCGTTCGGACACGCTATGGGGTGTCTCTACATTTCTGTTATGAATTGTTTGCAGGCATTGCCTGGTGAATCCTGTTTCATAAAATGCTCTCCCATCAAAAATGCCTGAAAACCATTCTGCCTCATCTTTCGAACAACCTCAGGACTATCCAAACCGCTTTCGGCTACGCGAATCATGTCTTCGGGTAATTTGGCCGCCACTCTTATCGATCGATCGGTATCTACAGAAAAATCTTTCAGGTTTCGGTTGTTGATTCCCACCAAATCGACAAATCGATTCACATGTTCCAGTTCCGATTCATCATGCAGTTCAAGCAATACTTCCATGCCCAAATCCTTGGCGATAAAAGCAAAATCTTTACACCGCTGAGGGCTCAATATGGCTGCAATCAGTAAGATTACATCGGCACCCATCGCTTTTGATTGATAAATCTGATAAGCATCGACTATGAATTCTTTTCGTAACAATGGAATGCTTAAACTTTCGCGCGCCGCACTAAAATCAGCTGCTTTTGCGCCAAAAAAAACCTCATCAGTCAGTACCGAAACCATCGAAGCACCTGCTTCCTGATACGATTTTACCACATCCTGCGGCTTTACTGTTCCGTTAATCACTCCTTTCGAAGGCGATTGACGTTTGAATTCTGCAATTACACCCGAAGCTCCCTTTCTGGTGATCGACTTTTTGGCTGAAAAGCAAGTGCGTTTGAAATTCTCTTGCTCCATCAACTGAAAAATGGGCATTTGCTCTTTTTGAACAGCTACCTCAGCCAATTTTTGCTGCACAATCTTATCTAATATATTTTGTTTTGCATTCATGCCTAGTTTCCTTTTGTCAGTTTCTTCAACACCTCATATGAATTTCCCGAAAGCAAAGCTTCTTCTGCTCTTCCAATAGCATCAGCCCTGCTAATTTCAGGATGTAAACAATGAATTGCCAATCCTGCATTAATAATAACCACTGAGTTTTGAGCATCAGTTCCTTTTCCATTCAAAATATCCACAAAGATTTTCGCTGCTTCCTCTACCGTTTCGCCACCGTATAATTCTTCCGGATTCAATTTCCGTTTCCCAAATAATTCTGGTTCCAACAGCTCTTCCATTCCATTTCCGATCAATTTCACCTTTCCGGTCAACGAAACCTCATCATAACCATCAATTCCATGAATAATCGTATAATTCGAATCTGTTTCCTGCAACAAGTACTGGTACAAACGAGCCAATTCCAAATCGAAAACCCCAACTATCTGGTTTTTTGGGCGTGATGGATTTACCAAGGGACCCAACATGTTGAAAAATGTGCGAACCCCTAAATCACGACGAATTGGCGCTATATTTTTCATGGCTGGATTGAATAAAGGAGCATGCAAAAAGCAAATGCCGGCTTCGTCTAAATCTCGTTTCAATCCTTCTTCCTTATTTTTGAACTGATAACCCAAATACTCAATTACATTCGATGATCCACAAAAAGAAGACACACCGTAATTTCCATGCTTGGTTACTTTCTCGCCAGCACCAGCAACTACAAATGAAGCTAATGTTGAAATATTAAAGGTATTTTTTCCATCGCCTCCAGTTCCGCACAAATCAACGCCATTGTATTCCGATAGGTCAACAGGAATGCACAATTCAAGAAGAGCTTCTCTAAATCCGGTTAATTCTTCTACGGTAATGCTTCGCATCATAAAAACCGTAAGAAAGGAAGTAATTTGAAATTCGTTAAAATTCCCTTTTGTAATCTGAATCAAAACCTCTTTGGCTTCCTCTTTCTTTAAAGTTTTGTGTTCAAATAAATGGTGAAGTATATTTTTCATTGTCTTTTTAGATTTAAGGTATAAGAATTGAGATATGAGAATTAAGAATTCAACCAATTCTCAATCATTTTAAAGCCATTAGGAGTCAAAACCGACTCGGGATGAAATTGAACACCTTGAACATCATATTCCTTGTGACGGATTCCCATGATTTGTCCTTCTGCATCTTCGCAGGTAACTAGCAAACAATCAGGTAAATTCTTCTTCGTTACATTCCACGAATGATATCTTCCTGCCGTAAACTCCTGATCGATTCCTTGCAAAACACCTTTATCATCATCAGTTCTATAAATGGACGTGGCCACACCATGATATACTTTATCCAAATTCTCAATGCTTCCGCCAAAAACCTCAGCAATTGCCTGTTCGCCCAAACAAACTCCTAATATCGATTTAGTAGCTGCATATTCGCGAATCACACCTTTTAAAATGCCTGCTTCATCAGGAATTCCTGGCCCTGGAGACAATAAGATCTTATCGAATTTAGCAACCTCTTTCAAATCAATTTCTCTGTTTCGGTGTACTTCAATATCTTTTGCACCTAATTTCCGTAAATATTCCACCAAATTATAGGTGAAGGAATCGTAATTATCTAAAACTAAAATCTTCATATCCTATATAGTTTGTGCTAATTCCATTGCTTTTCGCAAGGCAGCTAATTTATTACCCACTTCTTTTAACTCATTCTCCTCTATGGATTTATCAACCACACCCGCCCCAGCCTGAAAATACAACTGATTATCCTTGCTCATAAAGCTTCGAATCATGATTGCCTGATTTACTTCACCGTTAAATCCCAATGATCCAATGCAACCGCCATAAAAACCTCTGGCTGTTGGTTCATACTGATCAATTAACTGCATAGCGCGATATTTA
This sequence comes from Labilibaculum sp., assembly GCA_041554215.1. Classification (GTDB taxonomy): domain Bacteria; phylum Bacteroidota; class Bacteroidia; order Bacteroidales; family Marinifilaceae; genus Labilibaculum. Next base: position 1,158 of record JBFFMG010000124.1, on the reverse strand, counting down.
GGAGCTCCCGATAAGGTTCCTGCGGGAAAAGTATCTCCCATCAACTGAAAAGGGTTGTAATCATCAGGAAGTTCTCCTGAAACCTTAGATACAAGGTGAATTACGTGCGAAAAGTACTGTACTTCGCAAAAGGTTTCTACCTTAATATTTTGTGCATCACGACTCAAATCATTTCTAGCCAAATCGACTAACATCACGTGTTCAGCCTGCTCTTTTTCATCCTTTAGCAACTCTTTGGCCAATTCTGCATCTCTCACGGCATTACCGGTTCTTCTGAATGTTCCTGCAATTGGGTGAATGTATGCCTTCTTATTTTTAATTTCAATTTGTGCCTCAGGCGATGATCCCATGATTCGGAACGAACCATAATCGAAATAAAACAAGTAAGGCGATGGATTAACAGATCGCAAAGCACGATACAAATTAAAATCATCACCTTTATAAGCATGAGAAAACTGTCGAGAAAGAACAATTTGAAATACATCACCTCTCTTACAGTGCTTCTTACCATGTGTCACCATATTTATGTAGGTTTCATCGTCCATATTCGATTGCTCCTCACCTTCCAAAGAAAACGTAAAAGATGGCAGATTTCTATTCCTCAACAAATCAGCAACTTCGCGTATTCTCGATTCATCTCCATTTTTCACCAATTCGATGATCTTCAATGTATTGTTGAAGTGATTCACCTCAATGATAAATCGATAAAGAGAATAGCACATTTGCGGAATGCCCGATTGCTTTTTCTCCAGATCAAAATCCAGGTCCTCGAAGTAAGGAACCGCATCATAAGTTGTGTAACCAAAAAGAGCATTGGCCTTTGGCACATTTTCCTTTCCTTCTAAATCAAACTGTCCAACAAAGTCTTTCAACTTGCCCGAAACAAATCGCTTGCCTTTACCTCTAGCATCACAAACTTCTTTTTTACCTTCAATCTCTTCTATCAATTGTCCATCTTTTAAAGTGATGCTGGCAATGGGTTCCAAGGCAATAAAGGAACTGGCATTTTCCGGACTGTGGTAATCCGAACTCTCCAATAATATTGCTCCTGGAAATCGATCTCTCAATTTTAGATACATACTCACCGGAGTAATTACATCGGCAAGTAATTCTTTTTTTAGGTATTTAAACTTTATCATATTGGCTTCTGGTTAAATT
>JBFFMG010000123.1:0-9384 GCA_041554215.1 Labilibaculum sp. | reverse complement strand
TCGCGTCGGGGATCACGAGAATCTCGACGGGCTCGCGGTCCTGTCGGCGACCCGGCTCGCTACTCGGTCTCAGGTGTTCAGCAAGGCGACGTTGACGTCGGTTCTCGGTTCGGTCACCTTGGACCTATCGAAGGCGGCTCCGGCCTCCGGAGCGTCGGTGTCGGCCAAACAAATAGCAAAGGCAAAGGTTCAGTTTAATCCTGATGTGATTGAAAAGGGAGATTTTGTAAAGCTGGATAATCAATCGGCAGTAGGTGAGGTGATTGAAATAAATAGTAAAACCGCTGTGGTTGCTTTTGGCAGTATTTTGACCTCGGTTAAAGTGAATCGACTGACAAAGGTAAGTCGGTCGCAGGTTAAAAAGGAAGAAAAAACTTACAACAGAACCTCTTCCTTAATTCAGGAAAAAATATCGACACGAAAATTGAGTTTTAAAGCTGATTTGGATGTAAGGGGAATGCGTGGCGAAGAGGCATTGCAGGTGGTGATTGATCACATTGATGATATCATTATGCTGGATGTTCACGAATTTCGTATTCTTCATGGAACGGGAGGCGGAATTCTTCGCCAAATGATTCGCGAGTACCTACAAACTGTAGATTTGGTGCAGCACTTTCGTGATGAAAAAATTCAGATGGGTGGTGCTGGAATCACCGTAGTTACCATGGAGTAATATTTTGGAGTTAAAAAAAGGATATAAATAAAAGGAAATCAACTTTAGCTGATTTCCTTTTTTATTGATTGTTATTTTAAACCTTCGTTAATTGCTCGTGCATAAGAACTGCTTGATCCGTAGGCCGCACATTTCTGAATGTCATCGTAAAGCCAAAGAAATCCACCCGAAATATTTTCAGCATCGTTTTCTATTTTACTTTGAATTCCCTTAGGACTGTCGCCATTCATACAGTTATTTCCGTTTCGGCACCATAATCCCATCGAAACTTTTAAATTTTCAAAATGCCGATTCCAATTGACAGGCTTGTTTGAATAACCGCCAGCATAACATTGCAGATAAACACGATCAATAGTTTCTGGTTTTTGGGCATTTACTTGTTCGTAAACCAATTTCCAATAGTTAATTTGATCAAATGGACACAGACCAATTTTGTAACCCATATCAGCAAGCATTAAACTGAATTGAACAGTTGATGCAACATCATAAGTAACTTCGTCGTCGAAATTTATGGCGGTTGCTCCAGTTATTTCCATCAATTTTAAAAATGATTTATAGAGTTTGGTTTCTTTACCTGTTCCTTCATTCTCGATTCTATTTTTAATATTTTCCCACGATTGAGCTCCCCAGGCACCTACGCCAACTTCAATACGATCCACCGAAGTAGGAGTTTCCAATAAGGAGACCAATCGGTTTGACCATTCAGGATCGCCAATATATTCACCGTTCGCATTAATTATTTTCTGATCATTAAAATTCATACTGCCATCTTCACCTACATGTATCGTCCATAAAATAACCGTAGAAAACCCCGACAATTTTAAATCATCAATAACTTCATCTCCACCCGAATAGAAAGGACCGCCACCAAAAATTGCGGAGTATTCGTTCGCTGGCGGACTTGTAGGATTTTGATTAGAAGAATCTGGATTCTCCGAATTACTGTCGCTGCAGGATATGGAAAGGATAAAAAGAAGAAAAATAATCTGATACTTAAGAATTGTCATTTGCTTAGTTTTGGTGTGAATAAGATCTAAATATATAAAGAGAGACTTAACACATCAGTTAATTCTATATTAATAGCGGGAAATCAGTTGTTAATCGAGTAGGTTTGCAAAAAAAAAATGCCATCTACAGAAGATGGCATTCTAAATATAGGTGTGAAATATATTTATTGAAAATAAGTTACAAGTACATAGAGATAATGGGCGAATGTACCCGCCATTATGCCTCCAATTGTGTGTGAAAGCAAGGCTTTAGATGTTAATTCACGAAAGTTAAGTGTGTCGAGCATTGCGGTGTGAGTGCTTAAATATCCACTCCAGCACATACCCATGGCAGTAAATACAGCAATAACATTACCATCAATAATTCCTTTTACAATAAATGCCTTAACCAAAGACATTGCGGCACCTACAGCACCCAAAGAGGTAACTGGGAATGCAATTAATTCAGGATGTTCAAATCCAAAAAGTCCTTCGAACAACCACCAAATGTGTCCTGCCAATTCCGGCAATAAGGGTACTCCTTCGTAGGCAATTCCCTGATAACCCAAAGTTACGTCTTTAGGGCCAAATGTTAACATCATTACCATGGTCGAGATAATAAGTACGCCAGGAATAATAGACAAGCCTAAATCAACACCCGATTTTCCTCCATCCAAAATCGAGTTAAGAAATCGAAGAAATACGCCACCTTCCGATTTAAAACTAATTTTTTCAGTTGCTCCTTCAAAATCATTATCTTTTCTAACAGGAATGTGCCCTTTTATTAATCGTTGCATAAGTCGTGTAGAAATTACCGCACCCACTAAAGCGCCAGCAAGACCAATTAATGCTGGCACAAACAAGTTTTCTTCGCTTCCAGGTATTCTAAGGGTCGACATGAATGTGATTACAATTAAGCCCATGCCAAAAGCAGTTCCAAAATTGGTTAATGAAACTAGTTGGTAGTTTTTAAAGTATTTGCTAAAATTTTTATCGTTAGCCAAACTGATAATAGCTGGGTTGTCTGATAGAAAAGTTAATACTCCGGCTAAAGCAGCAACACCAGGAAGATTAAACAGTGGTCTCATTAAAGGAGCAAGAATTTTTTCCAGTAAACGAACCACTCCAAATTCAATGAGTAATTTACCTAGTGCGCCAGAAAGTACTGTAATTCCCATAATGTAGAATACAGTATTCATTAATAAATCCCATGCTGTATTCATAATAGTGTTTAGCATGTTGGCAACGCCCATGTGGTGACCAACATAACCAAAAATTCCGAAAAAGGTTATTAGAAACATTACTGCTTCGTACCTTCTTTTCTTAAGGAAATCAGTCTCCTTAATCGACTTAATTGCGTTCATAGATTTTGCTTGTGTGTTTGTTGTTTGTGTTTGGCTGCAAAATTAATTTTTTGGTCATCGATTAGACTTTTTTTTTGCATGACCTTTATCAGTTTTTAGATTTAATTAATATGTTTTAAAAACAGTTTCGGAAAATGTGGTTTTAATTGAGATTTTGATCAGGGCAGACGCCTTGTGTTGATAAAATCATTTTTTAGCTATGCACAATTGTAGTAGCTTTGTTCTCCCTATCAAAATTGATCGATGACTACAGCCAAACGCGCATTAAAAAAATATTTTGGATACGACCATTTCCGACCTTTACAGGAAGAGGTTATTAAATCTGTACTAAGAGGTGAAGATGCCTTGGTTATTATGCCAACAGGGGGTGGTAAATCCATATGCTATCAAATACCAGCGCTAATAATGGAAGGCGTTACTGTGGTTGTTTCACCACTTATTGCTCTCATGAAAGATCAAGTGGAAGGTTTGCATGCTAATGGTGTAAATGCTGCTTTTTTAAACAGCTCTCAATCCTCACAACAACAGGCTGATGTTTTTGAAAGAATATCCGAAGGAAAAATTAAACTCCTGTATGTTTCTCCAGAGAAATTACTCAGTCAGGATTTTTACTACATTCTTTTGCAATTGAAGGTAAACCTTTTTGCAATTGATGAGGCGCATTGTATTTCTGTTTGGGGGCATGATTTTAGACCCGAGTATACGAAAATGGCCTATCTAAAAAAGCAATTCCCTCATGTCCCGGTTATTGCTTTAACCGCTACTGCCGATAATTTAACACAGAAAGATATTGTTAATCAATTGGGGCTGGCAAATCCGAAAAAATTTAATTCTTCTTTCGATCGACCCAATTTAAGTTTGAATGTTGCTCCAGGTAAAGATAAATTCAAAACCATACTTGGCTTCTTGCGTCAACGGCCTCATCAGGCCGGAATTATTTACTGCCTAAGTAGAAAAGCGACAGAGGGCTTAGCTGAGAAACTACAAAATGCGGGAGTAAATGCTTCTTATTATCATGCTGGATTGTCGTCGGAAGAAAGAGCCAGGAGACAAGAGGATTTTATTAATGATGAAGTGCCAATAATATGCGCTACCATTGCCTTTGGTATGGGAATCGATAAGTCGAATGTACGTTGGGTAATTCATTACAATTTGCCACGAAACATAGAGTCGTATTATCAGGAGATTGGTAGGGCTGGCCGAGATGGCTTAAAGGCTGATACACTTCTGTTTTATAGCTTTTCGGATGTAATTGTTCATCGAAAATTTATTGAGGAATCGGCACAAAAAGAGGTTTCGCATGCCAAGTTGGAGCGAATTCAGCAGTTTTGTGATGCTCAAATATGCCGACGAAAAATTTTGCTAAATTATTTCGGAGAACATTTGGAAGAAAATTGCAACAATTGTGATGTGTGTAAAAATCCTCCTCGCGTATTCGATGGAACAATAATTGCTCAAAAAGCTTTTTCGGCGATTATTCGCTTGAAAGAACGAGTTGCTGCAGGAACATTAATTGATGTTGTTCGAGGTTCTTCCCGTCTGGAAATCTTAAACAAGGGATATAATAAAATAAAAACTTATGGGGCAGGTAAAGATATTGCCTATCAGGACTGGCAACAATACATGCTGCAGCTTCTAAACTTAGGTTTTATTTCGGTGGCTTACGATGATGGAAATGCACTTAAGTTGACTGAACAAGGTCGAGAAGTTCTTTTTGGAGAGAGACTTGTGGATTTAGTTCATCTGGCTTCAATGAAGTCTGATCCTGAAATAAAACCAATCGTAAAGACAGGTAAGCAGGAGGCTAGAGAAGGATTATTTGAAGCATTGCGAAAATTACGTTTACAGATATCCCGCGAAGAGAATATTCCTCCATATTTGGTGTTTTCTGATGCTAGTTTACAGGAAATGGCTCAGGAAGAACCGACTAGTGAATTCGAAATGAAATTGATATCGGGCGTAGGGGTTCGGAAATATCAATTGTATGGAGATTTATTTATTAATGAGATTGTTGAGTTTGGTCAGAAAAAGAATCATGAAGCCAAGAAGAGTGGTGAATCTTTTTATCAAACCTATGAGTACTACAAGCAAGGTTTCTCAGTTGAAGAAATTGCAAGTATCCGTAAGATAAACCCTGTAACCATTTATTCCCATTTGGCTTCATTGTATGAGAAGGGGGCTGATATTGATCTAACAGAGTATTTGAATCCTTCAGAGTTTGAGCAAATTGAAAACGCTTACCGTTCTTTAAATGAGACTAGTAATGTGAAAGATCTCTATTTGTTTATGAAAGAAGAGGTTGAGTATTATAAAATCCGTCTGGGGATCTCTTATCTAAAAGTACTTTCGTCTAGCGAATAGTAGACTTAATCGTCGAAATATCCATCGCATCGAATTTTTTCTGTTTAACTATTTATTTTTGTTAAATTAGTTGTTGTTTTTAACAAACAGTGTTTTTCTATAATCAATAGAATTTAATTGTTTGGGAATATTACACCTTTAAATAACCAACTAATATGAAACGCACATGATTGGTAATTGTGACTCGCAGAGGACTGATTTTTCCATCATGATAAGTTCCATATGACAAAACTTAAAATGATAAACATATGAAACCTAAATTGTTTTTTAGCATTGTTATAATTGCAATTTTAGCAATTTCCTGCGGTCCTAAAGTGACAACGCCTGAACCACCTATTGCTCAAAAAATAGCAAAAGAACTTACTATTCACGGCGATACCCGAATCGATAATTATTATTGGATGAATCAGAGGGAAGATTCAACCGTAATAAACTATTTGAATGCAGAAAACAGCTATGCCGAGGCAATGATGAAACATACGGAAGAATTTCAAACAAAGCTGTTTGATGAAATGATTTCCCGTATTAAGAAAACAGACGAATCTGTTCCTGCCAAATCTAATGGATTTTACTATTACAGTAGAACCGAAGGAGATGCTGAATATCCTTTGTATTGTCGCAAAGAAGGATCGTTAGAAGCTAATGAGCAAATTTTGCTCAACGTTCCCGAAATGGCGAAAGGCTTCAGCTATTTTAGTATTGGAGATTATTCTGTTAGTGAGAGTAATGAAATTCTGGCCTATTCTGAAGATACTTTAAGTCGAAGAAGATACACCATAAAGTTTAAAAGTTTGGTTGACGACAAGATTTATGGCGATGAGATTGGAAATACAACAGGAGGTATTACTTGGGCAAGTGATAATAAAACGGTTTTTTACACAGTTAAGCATCCCGAAACTTTATTGCCTTACAAAGTATTTAAACACGTTTTGGGTACAAATGTTGCCCAAGATGAATTGGTTTACGAGGAGAAGGACAATACTTTTTATACTTTTTGTTACAAAACAAAATCGAAAAAAATTATTGTTATTGGATCAACTAGTACTTTGTCTGCAGAATACAGATATATCGATGCAGATAAACCTAATAGTGAATTTAAAATGTTTCAGGCTCGCGAAAAAGACTTGGAATACAGTATTGACCATTTTAAAGGAGATTTTTACATTAGAACCAATTATCAGGCCAAAAACTTTCGATTGATGAAAACTCCGATCGCTAAAACAGCTAAAGAGAATTGGGTTGAAGTGATTCCGAATCGGGATGATGTTTATTTAAGTAATTTTGAAATATTTGAAAATTACCTTGTTATAGGCGAAAGAAAGAATGGCTTAAACCAGTTGCGAATTCGAAATTGGGCAGATAATGAGGAGCACTATCTTGATTTTGGTGAGGAAACTTATAATGCCTGGATTTCTACAAATCCGGAATTCGAAACAAATGTTCTTCGTTATGGATATACCTCATTAACTACACCATCTTCCACTATTGATTACGATATGAGTACAAAGGTGAAGACGGTAATGAAACAGCAAGAAGTTATTGGTGATTTCGATAAGTCAAACTACGAATCAAAGCGAATTTGGGCAATAGCCGAAGATGGAACCAAGGTGCCGATATCACTGGTGTATCGAAAGGATACATTCAAAAAAGGAACCAATCCACTTTGGTTATCAGCTTATGGTTCATACGGCAGTAGCTCCGATGTTTATTTTAGTTCTGTTCGATTAAGTTTGTTAGATCGTGGTTTTGTTTTTGCAACTGCACATGTGCGAGGAGGACAAGAAATGGGACGCTATTGGTATGAGGATGGTAAGCTTTTAAAGAAGAAAAACACTTTTACGGATTTTAACTCCTGCACCGAATTTATGGTTGCTGAAGGATATGCCGCAAAAGATAAAGTTTTTGCCTGGGGCGGCAGTGCTGGAGGATTGTTGATGGGGGCAATTAGTAATATGCGACCAGATCTTTACAAAGGAATTATTGCTGCTGTTCCTTTTGTTGATGTCATTACAACAATGCTTGATGAATCAATTCCATTAACTACTGGAGAATTTGACGAGTGGGGAAATCCAAAAAATAAAGAGTATTACGATTACATGCTTTCTTATTCTCCTTACGATAATGTGGAAGCTAAGGAATATCCAGCAATGTTGGTTACTACAGGATTGCACGACTCTCAGGTTCAGTATTGGGAACCGGCAAAGTGGGTCGCTAAATTACGGGATATGAAAACTGATCATAATCCTCTGTTGATAAAGATCAATATGGATTTTGGACACGGTGGAGCTTCTGGTAGATTTGAACGTTATCACGAAGTTGCATTAGAGTATGCCTTTGTTCTTGATCTTGTTGGAATTAACGAATAATTAGACATAAATATGAAAAAAGCACTCTATGTAGAGTGCTTTTTTTATATATTTATAACAATTAGCGTCCTAATTAAAATAAGGATTTGCTTATATCTAGCTTGCGTTTAAAGGCTTAATATGTGAATTGCTTTTGTAGGGGGTGTTTTTATGCACCATGCTTTTTTTTGGGGGGATCAAACCAAAAACATGAAGATGTGTTTGGGCAGATAATCCAATACAAAAAGATGAATTGGACAATGTTGATTTATAATGTATTCTAAAATAAATTAGAACCGATGATAAAAACCCTTATTGTTGATGATGAACTAAAAAGCCAATCGACTTTGCATAAGTTGTTGGAGATGTATTGTTCGGGAGTTGAAGTTATTGGTTTTGCACATAACGTTGAATCAGGGATCGAAGCTATTGATAAATTAAAGCCCGATTTGGTTTTTTTAGATATTTCGATGCCCGACGGAGATGGTTTTGAAGTTCTGGAAAGAGTAAGGAACCGAAATTTTGAGGTTGTTTTTACAACAGCCTTTAATGATTATGCGATTAAAGCTTTTCAATTTTCCGCATTACATTATTTGTTAAAGCCAATCAATTATATCGAGTTGCAGAGTGCGGTTAAGCGTTTCAAACACAATCAACAGGATGTTGATTTGAATGAAAAAATAAAAATCTTGTGCGATAGTTTAAGTAATCATCATCAGAAAATAATATTGCCCACATCAAATGGCCTTCGTATTATTGAATTAAATCAGATTCTTCGTTGCGAAGCTGATGGTAGTTATACCAATTTTTATCTGAGTGATAATACTGTATTGTTGGTTTCGAAGGTATTGTCCAATTTTGAGGACTTATTGCCGGAAGAAATATTTTGTAGAGTTCATAGCAAGCATCTAGTCAACCTAAATTATATTAGTCAGTACATTAAAGGGAGAGGTGGTCGAATTATTTTATCTTCAGGAAAGGAAGTTGAAGTTTCTGAGAGTAAGAAAAAAGATTTTCTTAAAAGGCTTAAATATCTAGCTCATTCATTAAATAAGTAAATTTTATTTTAGTAATTATATCAAAATGGGAGGCTTAATAAGCTTCTTTTTTTTTGTCTTAAAATCAATTCCTTCAATAAACATAAGGTATTGAAAGGTTTAGATTGTATTTACTGATATGTCCATAATATATCAAAACATAAATAGTTTATGCAGTGTTAAAGAGGGTTTATATACGATGAGATATATTCTTTTTTAGGTTTATTTTATTTTGCAAATAAAGCAGTTATGTGTTCGTTTGACGTAACTACAGTGTTTTGTTACGTATATACATAATAGTAATTTGTGTGTAAGTGTTAATTTTTTACTGAACAAAATGTATAGATATATCAAGACGCATATATTTAATATGTTTTGTTTTCAAACTGAATTTTTAATATCAAACAAAAACTATTATGAAGTTAAAGTTATTATCTCTTGGATTATTGGCACTTAGTTTTGTAGCCTGTGAAACCTACGAGGAGTCTGACTCTGTTGCAAATATGAGAAATGCTAGAGCCGATTTTTTTAAATCTGAAGCAGCTATTAACTTAGCAAAAGCTACTGTTGAAGAAGCAAATGCAGCCTATAGAAATGACGAAGCAGCTCTTAAGGAAG
>JBFFMG010000122.1:0-9401 GCA_041554215.1 Labilibaculum sp. | reverse complement strand
CCGTTCTTAAAGAGGAAATCATACAAGTCCTTCTTCGTTTTTATTACTCCTTCGAATGAACCAAATCCTTCCAGATGCGCTTTCCCAACATTAGTAATTATTCCATAATTTGGCTCAGCTATTTCACACAATTGCTTAATTTCGTCAGGATGATTAGCTCCCATTTCCACAATCCCAAATTCGGTATCCTCATTCATGGAAAGTAGAGTTAAGGGAACACCAATGTGATTATTTAAATTTCCTATTGTGGCTACCGTTGTAAACTTTCGTTTCAAAACCTCATGAACCAATTCTTTCGTTGTTGTTTTTCCATTGGTACCGGTAATAGCAAGAATCGGAATATTTAGTTGTCTTCTGTGCTCCCTAGCTATACTTTGAAGAGTTGACAAAACATCATCAACCAAAATAAATCGATCGTCTATTGCATATTCAGCCTCATCGATAATGGCATATTTACATCCCTTTTCAACTGCCGATTTAGCAAATTTATTCCCATTAAAATTATCCCCTTTTAAGGCAAAGAAAATTGAATTGGGAACGATCTTCCGGGTATCTGTTACCACAATTGGGTGTTCCTTAAAAAGAAGATAAATATTCGACAAGTGCATTGTGTTATTTATGTTTTAGTTCAACAAACGAAATTAGTAATTTCCAACAAAAAACCCCATCCTTTAGAGATGGGGTTTAAAAATATTTAAGATTTACTACTTTGTCTTTTGATTTGAAGGATGTCCTACGTGGGTCATTGCACATCTAAATCCAATATCATCACGAGCTTCTTTCTGATTTAAGAATCGACGAGCACTAGGAGACATCCAGAAAGCACGATCTTTCCATGAACCTCCTTTATAAACACGAGAATCATCTGTTATCATTGAGCTAAAATCGCTTCCATCCTGACCTCTGCCTTGAACATACATACGACTTGAACCTGCCGTTTGATGCTCTGGATTGTTCCAAGTGTAATCTGAAACAATACTTGATTCAACATCACCATCGCGGTAGTTTCTATTATCAGCAGTCTTGTAGTTCTCGCGACCTACCAACTCTTCATCTTTTTGGTTTCTGTAACGAAGCTTACCTAAACTATCTTTTTCAGCAATATTTCCTTCCTCATCGCGAACAGCGGTTTTAAAAACATTTCCTCTGTAAGGATTAAATTCTGAAATGTCATCTGGAGACATCGGACGATATACATCAGCAACCCATTCGCTAACATTACCTGCCATACAATACAATCCAAAATCGTTTGGCCAAAATGAATTCACTGGAACTGTAATATCTCCAGCATCATTTAAGGCACCAGCAGTTCCCATATAATCTCCTCGCCCACGAGCAAAGTTAGCCATCATCTGACCACGAACTTTTTTCTGATCATTTCTAACCCAATGTCCATTCCATGGAAAAATCTTACGATCAGTAATTCTTTCGTCTTCCGAATTTCCAATTAATGCACCAGCAGCATATTCCCACTCTGCCTCGGAAGGAAGACGATATTTAGGAAGTAACATACCATCACTCCAACGAACCGATCTTTCTTCATTATCAGGGTTTAAATCTGTAAGATTCTTATTTACGGCACCTTCATACTGACCAGCTAAATATGCTTCTGTATTGAAATTATTTTCATCGCGCTGCGTAGGATCTTCATTCAAAATACCTTTTTCAATAAGGATTCTTTCATTTACACGATCGGTACGCCACTCACAAAAGTCTACAGCTTGTTCCCAACTTACGCCAACTACAGGATATTCTCCATATGCAGGATGACGAAGATAATTATTTACGTAAGGCTCATTATAAGCCAACTGATCACGCCAAACTAAAGTATCTGGCAATGCTTTTCGATAAACTTCAGGGTAAGAAACATACACTCTCTTAATCCAATGCAGGTATTCTAGATAATCAACATTACGAACCTCTGATTCATCAATATAAAAAGAAGGAACTGTAACTCTTCGTGGAACATTATTCCAGTCATACATCACGTCCTGTTGCGTTCTTCCCATAGTAAATGTACCCCCCTGAACAAATTTCAGACCAGGACCGGTTTCTTGCTGAAACCCGCTATGATATTCAAAACCTCCATTCTCAGGATCGTTATAAGCCCAACCAGTGGTTTTAGATTTTTCTCCCTTTCCTACAAGATTTTTCACTTTTGAACAAGATGGTAAAATCATCAGTGAAATTGCAAAAACAAAGAGAATAATGCTCGATTTTAATTTCATAATAGATTGAATGTAGTTTATCTCAAAAATACTTAACTCAACAAATATAACTAAAAGAGTACAGAGTTTATTGTATTTAATTTTACTTTTTTACAAAATTACTTAACATTTTCAGCGAATAATTAAGTTCCAAAATAATCATTGATCGTATATTGCACGACTATTTAAACACCTCCACAGCTCTAACTATCTGATATAAAACAAACTTAAAAAAAGCATAAACTTTAGCCTAACCAAAAGTCTTACTTTATCTTAATCTATTTTCTCCACTTTGTCTTAAGTTTTGCTTATTTTGCAATACTTAACAAATCCTCGAAAATTGGTTAATTGTTTAATATAAAAAATACCTGCAATTTCTATATGCGTTATTTAATAATATTCGTATTCTTCATTATTAGTGTTAGTTCGTTTTCACAAACTTCAGCTCCTATTAATTTGGATTGGACTGAAAATTTAATTGTCTATCCTAATGGTGAAAAGATCAACACCTTAACTTTTACAGGAGCATCTTTACAAGAGAATAACTATTGGCTTCCCGAATATTCACACCTTCAATTAACGGGTTCAACCGACGAAGTATTCACGGTTGAATTATTTGATACGGAATATAAATTGTTAAGTTCCACTGAAAGGCAATTATTACAAAATAAAACAATACCCAACAACATAACCCCTTCTACAAACTCTGTTTTTATTCGAAAAAAGAACTACCAACAAGTTAAATTTATTCCCATAAGAAAGAATCCTTTAACCGGACAATACGAAAAACTAATTCGTTTTGCACTAAAGTTTCAGAGAAAAAGCCAGACTAAATCTGTAAAACAAACTAAATCTTACCTCAACAATTCTATTCTTGAATCTGGAAAATGGGTAAAAATTGCGGTTGACACAACAGCTATGCATAAAATTACCTATTCACAATTGATCGATATGGGATTTTCCAATCCGGAAAACCTCCGAATTTATGGTTCAGGTGGTGGTATGCTTCCCAAAATGAACTCCCAAACTAGCATAGATGATTTACCAAACAATTCCATTTACATGGATAAAGGAAGTGATGGTATTTTTAATTCGGGTGATTTCATTCTTTTTTATGCCAAAGGACCTAAATCGTGGAAATTTGACGAAACCTCCAATGAATTTGTTCACGAAAATCATCTGTACTCTGATTTCGCCCATTATTTTCTTACTTCTGATATGGGAAGTCCACTGCTCATTCAATCAGTAACCTCCTTGCCTTCTTCCAATATTACCGTAACCGGATTTGATGATTATGCTGTATTTGATCTGGATGACACCAATCTTTTGGAGAGTGGCAGACTTTGGCTCGGCAGCACTTTCGATGTTACGACGAATTATTCTTTTAATTTTTCCTTCCCAGATCTAAAAACAGGAGAGCCTGTTTTAATTAGTACAAATTTAGTGGCCAGATCATCATCTGCAACAAAATTCAATCTATTTTCCGGAACAACTTCAATCGGACAAATAGAAATTCCATCAGTTAATACTGGAAGTTATACATCAAACTATGCTTCGGAAATCAAAAAGGAATTTAATAATTTCAATCCCTCTACAGCTAATTTTGAATTGACGCTAGACTATGAAAAAAGTTCACCTTCATCGAAAGGATGGTTGAATTTTATTCGGGTAAATGCCAGAAGAAATTTGCTTTTTACAAGCAACCAAATGGCTTTTAGAGATTCCAAAACCATTGGTTCTGGCAATACGGCTCTTTTTTCTCTTCAAAATACAAATGACAAGACTCTAATTTTTGATGTCACGAATCCACAATCTATTAAATTAATATCCTCTAATTACAGCAACAATACAAATTCATTTGTAGCAGACGCAAGTGTTTTAAGAGAATATGTTGCCTGTGACCCAAAGGCTAATTTCCCAACGCCGAAAATTGTAGGAGCAATTCAAAATCAGAACCTGCATGCTTTGGCTCAAACTGACATGTTAATTATTAGTCCCGCAAAATTCTTATCGTATGCCAGCCAAATAGCAGATTTTCATAAAACAAAGGATAATTTAAAAGTAACAGTCGTTAATCCGGAAGATATTTATAATGAATTTTCATCGGGTTCTCCCGATGTTAGTGCAATTCGTAATTTCATTAAAATGTTTTACGATCGATCAACCAGCGAATTGGATATGCCAAAATACCTTTTACTTTTTGGAGATGGCTCCTTTGATAATAAATCTGATAAGGAAAACAATACCAATACAATCCTCACCTATCAGTCTGAAAATTCGTTAAGTCCAACCCAATCTTTTGTTACAGATGATTTCTTCGGACTGCTTGATGATGACGAAGGTGAAGCTTCAGGAATGGTTGATATTGGAATTGGACGTTTTCCTGTAAACACTGCCGAAGAAGCACAAATTGTCACAAATAAAATTTTAAACTACAACAATTCAGAATGGGGCGACTGGCGAAGTAGGATCTGTTTTATTGGTGACGACGAAGACGGTAACACACACATGAGGGATGCCAACAAATTAGCAGTACAGGTAGAAACAAATTATCCTCAATATAAGACCAAACGAATTTTTCTTGATGATTATGAGCAAATTACAAGTTCTGCAGGACAGGAATATCCTGATGTAAATCTGGAAATCAGCGAAAGCATAAACAAAGGAAGCCTGATAATGAATTACACTGGCCACGGAAATGAGAACGGACTGGCACACGAGCACATACTAATGCTCGACGATATTTTAAGCTGGAAAAATCCGACGAAGCTTCCTCTATTTATGACTGCCACATGTGAGTTTAGCCGTTTCGATAATTACAAAAAACTTTCATCAGGCGAAGTGATTCTTCTTCGCGATAATGGAGGAGGTATTGGTTTGTTTACCACTACTCGTTTGGTTTTCTCTTCACCCAATTTTAGTTTGAATCAGAATTTTTATCATCATGTATTTGATTTGGATTCAGAAGGCAAGCCTCAACGCTTGGGAGATATCATGAGAAAAACGAAGAATGAAACCGGATCGGGAATTAACAAGAGGAATTTTACTCTTTTAGGTGATCCTGCCCTTCGACTAAATTACCCAACTCATTCAGCCAAAACAATTCAACTTAACAATGTAGATATCAGCCAAGCTATTGACACCCTTAAAGCATTGAGCAAGGTCAAAATTTCTGGTCAGATAATTGCAAACACAGGCGAAAACTTGAATGATTTTTCGGGAACGGTTTACCCAACGGTATATGACAAAGCCACAACTAAATATACTCGGGGAAATGACGAAAGTCCATTTGAATACACTGTTCAAAAGAGTGTCTTATTTAAAGGCAAAGCCAGTATTTCAAATGGAAATTTCAATTTTAGCTTTTTCGTTCCAAAAGATATTAATTACCAATATGGCAATGGCAAAATATCCTACTATGCCAATAGTATGAATTCTGATGCCGCAGGATACACCAATAGTATTGTGGTTGGAGGAACAAATCCGAATGCCGATAATGATGAAATTGGCCCTGAAATTAAACTTTATATGGACGATGAACAATTTACTCCAGGCGGAATGACCAGCTCCTCTCCTCTTTTATTGGCAATTGTTCAAGATTCAAGTGGTATAAATACCGTTGGGAATTCTATTGGTCATGATATTATTGCCATTTTGGATCAAAAAACAGATCAGCCATATGAACTTAACAATTCCTATGAATCAGATTTGGACAATTACCAAAAAGGAAAAATAACTTACCGTCTTTCGGATTTAGAAATCGGTGAACATGAAATTCAGGTTAAAGTTTGGGACAATGTAAATAATTCATCGGAAAGCATGCTTGAATTTATAGTCGCTGATAATGCCGACCTTATACTAAAGCATGTACTAAACTATCCAAATCCTTTTACTACCAATACTGGATTTTATTTTGAACACAATCAAGCCTCAAGGGAACTTAATGTCTTGATTCAAATACTCACCATTTCAGGAAAATTAATTAAGACAATTGAAACTACCGTAAATTCGACAGGAAATCGTGTAGGACCAATTCAATGGGACGGAAAAGACGATTTCGGCAACTCTATTGGTCGTGGAGTTTACTTCTATCGTGTAAAGGTTAGAGCCGATGATGGAAAAGTGGTTAATAAATTCCAAAAATTAGTGATCCTTAAATAATAAAAGCCAAGTTTAACAGTTAATTGAATATATTTGCAGACCATTATATTAAATTATTATGAATTACAGACTAAGCCTTATCACCAGCCTGATAGCAATTTTGTTTTTTACAGATATTGATTCTTGTTTGGCACAGAGCTCCACCTCTGGAGCCAATTACATTTCAACCGCCGTTCCTTTTCTAACAATTACTCCAGATTCTCGTGCAGGCGCGATGGGAGATGTAGGAGTAGCAACAAGCCCAGATGCAAATTCAATGCATTGGAATCCAGCAAAATTTGCAATGATTGATGGCAAATATGGCGTTGCAGCTTCCTATACACCTTGGTTAAGAGAATTAGTTGAAGACATGAGTCTTGCCTATCTAACCGGATACTATCGTTTAGATAAGAATCAAGTAATTGCTTCTTCTCTTCGATATTTTACCCTAGGTGAAATTATCTTTTTAGAAAGTCAGAACGCAACGCCTATTTCAAGAAATCCAAACGAGTGGGCATTCGACATTGCTTATTCAAGAAGATTAACTGATAATTTATCAGGAGCCATTGCATTTAGATATATTCGTTCGGATCTTACCCAGGCTCAATACGTTGCGGGCGTTGAAACTCAGGCAGGAAATGCTTTTGCTGCAGATATTTCCGTTTTCTACCAAAAAGAATTTAAACGAAACCGAAAAGAAATGCTTTGGTCGTGGGGACTTAACATTTCAAACATAGGTTCCAAAATAAGCTATACCACAGATGATGAGAAGGAATTTATACCAACAAATCTGAGATTGGGTTCTGCCCTTAAATTTGAATTGGATAGATATAATTCTCTTACAATTGCAGCCGATTTTAACAAATTATTAGTTCCAACTCCTACCACAGGAAGTATTGACGATAAACCAGAAGGAACTGTTATTGTAGGTGGACAAGCATCTAACAAATCTGTTATGAGCGGTATTTTCAACTCATTTTCTGATGCTCCAGGAGGCATGAGTGAGGAATTTAAAGAAATGACCTGGTCATTGGGATTTGAATATTGGTATCAAAATCAATTTGCTTTACGCACAGGTTACTATTACGAGCACGAAGAAAAAGGAAATAGAAAATATTTTACAGCTGGTTTAGGGGTTAAATTAAACATGTTTGATTTGGATTTTTCTTACCTGATTCCTTCGACTCAAAATAACCCGTTAAAAAACACATTGCGCTTTACACTTACCGCAAATATTGATAAAATAATAAAGTAAAATGAAGATTAGAGTAGGATTTGGTTACGATGTTCATCAATTAGCCGAAGGTGAAGAGTTTTGGCTTGGAGGAATCCAATTAACGCATAACAAAGGTTGCATTGCCCATTCGGATGGTGATGTATTAATTCATGCCATTTGCGACGCATTATTGGGCGCAGCTAACCTTCGCGACATTGGTTATCATTTCCCCGACACTTCAAATGACTTTAAAAATATCGACAGCAAAATCCTTTTGAAAGAAACAGTGAGACTTATTACTGAAAAAGGCTTTGTGATCGGAAATATTGATGCTACAATAGCTTTACAACAACCTAAAATAAAACCAATAATTCCCGAAATGCAAAAGATCCTTTCGGATGTGATGGAGATTGATATTGAAGATTTCGCGATTAAAGCAACAACAACGGAAAAACTTGGCTTTGTAGGTACCGAGGATGGTATAGCTGCTTATGCGACAGTTTTGATTGAAAAAATATAACGCATAATTTTCAACTCTTTACAACCTTCCTTAAAGTAATTTCAGGAAGGTTTTTTTTATGCATAAATTAAATTTTGCATTATTCCCAATTCCACTTTGATAAGTTCTCATTTTTGCTATTTTTGTATATAGATATATAAATACTTAATTCGCTCCAAAATGAGAAAAACAGTTGTTATTGGTGCCAGCCTAAACGAAGAAAGATATTCAAATCAATGTGTGCGGATGCTACGCGAATACGATATTGAAACTATTGCCGTTGGCAACAAAGAAGGTAAAATTCTAGACGTTGAAATAAATGTTGGACGACCTTGTGCAGGAGGAAAAGTTGAAACTGTTGCAGTTTATCTTGCACCAAAAAATCAAGAATCGTATTACGATTATATAATTGGATTGAAACCGGAAAGAATTTTATTTCCACCTGGAACAGAAAATCCGGAATTCTATCGAAAAGCAAATGCTTTAGGCATAGAAACAGAAGAAGCATGTCCATTGGTAATGCTTCGAACAGGTGTTTATTAATCCGGCCAACAAAACACCACAGGTAAGAGTCTAAAAAAGGAGGTTATACACTCGTCTAATCTCCTCTTCAACTTGCGTTACACTAATTGCGCGACTTCTTCGCAAAAATTCTTTTCCATCCAGAAATACCAATAAACCAGGATTGGTATATAAACCTAATTGCGCCCCAATTTCGGGTTGCAATGAGGAATCAACATGAAAAGCTTTTAAGATCGGAAATTCTTTCTGCATCATACTGCTTATCTTAGGAGATAATATCTGACACACGCCACAAGAAGGTGCAGAAAAGTAGATATAAAAAGACTCCCTCTTCTCTTTTAGTATTTCCAATTCAAACAATGATAAATTCATAATACAAAATTCCTTTTTAAATACAAGTAAATGTACTAATACCAAATTAACATCAAAACTCATCTTATAAAATGTTTCTTTTAAGCTATATCTTTGTTAAAAAAGATGCAAGATAACTCGGTTGTCTTTTTCTTTTTTGCCTTAATATATCTGAAAATTATTCCATTTTATTAAAAGATACTTTTAATATTAAATTGGTATAATAAATATAGTGAGATACAAGAGTTGCTGAAAAAAGAGTGCCTATAAAAAAAAGCTGTTTCAAATAAATGAAACAGCTTTTTTCTATATCCTATTAAGAATAATATTATTCTTTTTTACGAGTTCTTCTTTTTGGCTTTTCTAATTGTTCAGCCTTTTCAGCCTCTTCCAAAACATTATCGTAGTCAACAATAAAACGATCGACTAAAATACGTCCGCAATACTCACAAACAATAATTTTTTT